>DASZZB010000137.1:0-1806 GCA_035545115.1 Solirubrobacterales bacterium
CACCTCCTCGAGCGCGACCATCGTGCAGGCGGTCCCGCCGGCGGCCAGCGAGGCCGCCACCTCGGCGGCGATGTAGCTGCCGCCGACCAGGACCACGCGCTCCGCCGCCTCGGCGTCTTCGCGGATCGCGTCGGCGTTGCCGTAGGCGCGCAGGTAGTGGATGCCCTCGTTCTCGGCTCCCTCGAGGCGGAGGATGTTCACGTTCGCGCCGGTCGCCAGCAGCGCCTGGCCGAAGGCCACCTCCTCGCCGCCCTGGATCTTCGCCGTCCTCGCCTCGGCATCGATCGACATCACGTTGCGGCCGGTCAGCAGCTCGACCGCGTTCTCCTCGTACCAGGACGGCTCGTTGACGTAGGCCTCGGCCCGCTCGGTCT
The DNA here is from genome assembly GCA_035545115.1 of Solirubrobacterales bacterium. Lineage (GTDB taxonomy): Bacteria > Actinomycetota > Thermoleophilia > Solirubrobacterales > 70-9 > VAYN01. Next base: position 375 of record DASZZB010000137.1, read on the forward strand.
CACCCCGCAGGTACTCCTTCGAGAGCGGTGGCCGTTCGTAGGGCGGCTCGGGCTCCCGCCCGACCAGCAGGATCGAGCCCTCGGCACCCTGCTTGCGCAGCTCGGCGGCGCAACTGGCGCCGGCCAGGCCACCGCCGACCAGGAGGAAATCGACCTCGCGGTCAGCCACTGGCGACACCGCCGTCGCCTGCCGGTCCGAACAATGCCTTCAAGTCGTCCTCCTTACCCGGATCGAGCACCGCCAATACCTCGTCGCCCTCCTCGAGCACGGTGTCGGCGCTCGGCACGAAGCCTTTGCCCGACCGCAACACCGAGATCAGGAGCGAGCCTTCCGGCATGTGCAGGTCGCCGACCCGCCGCCCGGTCACCCCCGAGTCCTTGCCGAGCAGCATCTCGATGATCTCCAGCTGCTCCTCCTGCAGGTCGAGCAGGTGGACCAGCCCGTACTCGGGCACCTCGTGCTCGAGCAGGCGCAGGATCAGGTCGGTCGCCGAGACCGACGGCTTGATCCCCAGCAGGTCGAAGTGCTGGCGGTTGCGCGGGTTGTTGACCCGGGCGATGATCTGGTCGACCAGATACTTCTCGCGCGCCACCTGGCAGATCAGCATGTTGTCCTCGTCGTCGCCGGTCACCGCGATCACCATGTCGGCGCGCTGCACCCCGGCCCGCTCCAGCACCCAGAGCTCGGAGGCGTCGCCGTAGGAGACGTTGTGCTCGAGCTCCTGCTCGACGGTCAGGTAACGGCGCCGGTCGGACTCGATCAGGGTCACCTCGTGGTCCTTCTCGAGCAGCTCGCGGGCCAGGTTCCAACCGACCTTCCCCGCTCCGACGACGATGATGTACACGCGTCCCCCTCCGGTCCTAGGCCGCTTCCACGGCGCTCTCGGGACCGCCGCCGCGGCCGGTGGAGTCGCGCACCGCGGTCTCCAGCATGTCGATCGCGACCCGCGTCGGGCAGACCGTCTGCAGGCCCTGGCGGGCGTACCACTCGGCCCGCAGCGGGTCGAGGACGCGCGCGATCACGGTCGGCACGTCGTACCGCCGCTGGGCGATCTGGGCGATGATGATGTTCGTGTTGTCGCCGTCGGTCGAGGCGATGAAGACGTCGGCCCCCTCGATCCCGGCCGCCTCCAGCGCCTCCGCCTCGAGCCCGGCGCCGACCGTGAACTGGCCGCCGAGGTCCTCCCAGCTTTTCTCCAGGCCCACCTCGAGGCGGGCGTGGGACTCGGGGTCCTCGTCGAGCGCGGAGACGGTGTGCCCTTCGCGGAGCATCGCCCGCGCGACCGAGCTGCCGACGCGCCCACAGCCGACGATCAGGATGAACATGCGGCGGATACTAGAGCGAGGCGCCCATGGCCAGCCGATCGATCCCACGATCGGCCCGGGAAGGCCCTCGGGCCGCCCGGGGTCCCCCGGTGGGGGGGGGGGGGGG
>DASZZB010000138.1:0-3812 GCA_035545115.1 Solirubrobacterales bacterium
CGACGGGGGCGGCAGGGGCACCTGAGAGGATCTACGGATGGCCGAGGTCACCGTCGTCAAGCCGAAGACCGAACGCATCCAGCCGGGGATCTGGCGGCTGAAGCTGCCCTGCCCCTGGCCGGGGGTCCCGCACGGCAACGCCTGGGCGGTGCAGCGGGGCGCCGGGCTGGTGCTGTTCGACACCGGGGTCGGCGGGCCCGGCCGGCTGCGGATGCTAGACCTCGCGCTCGCCCAGACCGGGTTCGGGGTCGACGACGTCCAGCTGGTGGTCTGCACGCACGCCCACTCCGATCACTACGGCCTCGCCGCGTCGATCTGCGAGCAGACCGGTTGTGAGCTGTGGATGCATCCGAAGTGGGAGCACATCCGACTGCAGGCGGACGATCCCGCGATGGCGCTCGAACGGCGACTGGAGGTCGGCAGGATGAGCGGCGTGCCGCTCGCCGCCCTCGACCGCTACCGGCAGGAGCGCACCGACAAGCCGGAAACCGAGATCGACGGCATCCGCGCCCCCGACCGCGAGTTGGTGCCGGGCGTCGAGGTGGAGACCGACATCGGGGTCTGGCAGGTCTACGAGACCCCCGGCCACGCGCCCTCGCACGTCTGCCTGCACCAGCCGGAGCGCAAATTGATGATCTCCGGCGACCACCTGCTCGGTCGTCCGATCCTCTTCTTCGACTACGGCCACACGCCCGACCCGTTCGGCGAATTCGTCGCCAGCCTCGACGTGGTCGAGCCGCTCGACATCGACCTCTGCCTGCCCGGTCACGGCAAACCGTTCCGCGACCCCGAGGCGAAGATCGCCGGTGTGCGCCGCCAGGCCGAGGAGCTGCTCGACAAGGTCCGTGCCGGTCTCGCCGACGGCGCCGAGCCGACCGCCTTCGAGCTGGTCGAAGGCATCGTCGGCCGTGAGAACCTGCGGGCCGGCAACGGCGGCTTCATCCTGCAGATCGTCCTCGCCTGCCTCGACCATCTTGCCGTGGTCGGCGAGGCTCGTCCGGTCCCCGACTCCGATCCGCAACGCTGGCGTGCCTCTTAAGCGCGTCCGCTCGGCCCTCTCCCTCCTCGTCCACCCGCGCCGGCTGTGGCGCGAGCACCGCCGTGTCGCGATCGGACTGATCGCCGCGCTGGTCCTCGTCGTCGCCGCGGTCATCGTCGGCTACGAGGAGCTGAAGCGGCCGCCCGACGTCCACAACGAAGCGGCGATCCGGCACTTCCACCCGGAACAGCCGAAGGAACCGCCGGCGCCGGTCCATGGCCGGGCGAAGACCGTGAACTGGCCGATGTACGGGTTGAACCCGCAGCGCACCCGCTATCTGCCCGCGAAGGGGATCAGGCCGCCCTTCCGCAAACTCTGGCGCTACACCGAGCGGCCGCTGCTCGAGTTCCCGCCGATCTACGTCGGCGGCACCATCTACGCGGTCAACAACAGCGGCTACGTCTTCGCGCTGAATGCGAAGACCGGCGAGCAGCTCTGGGAACGGCGGATCGGCCGCCTCAACGCCTCCTCGCCGACCTACTACAAGCACCGCCTCTACATCGTCAACCTGGTCCCCGGCCACGTCGTCAAGCTGAACGCGAAGAACGGCAGGCTGATCTGGAAAAAGAGCCTGCCGAACCGGGCCGAGTCCTCGCCGGTGGTGAAGGACCGCAGCATCTACTTCGGCTGCGAAGACGGCAAGCTCTACTCGCTCTCCACCGTCAACGGGAACATTCGCTGGGCGACCCAGCTCGGCGGCCCGGTGAAGGCGGCGCCCGCCTACTACGGCGGCCGGCTCTACGTCGGCGACTACGGCGGCGACATGAACGCGGTCGACGCGAAGACCGGCAGGCTGATCTGGTCGACCGGCTCGCTCGGGACCGGGATCAGCGGCGGCGAGTTCTACTCGACCCCGGCGGTCGCCTTCGGCCGGGTCTACGCGGGCAACAACGACGACCGCGTCTACAGCTTCGACCTCGCCGACGGGGCGCTCGCCTGGACCTACTCGACCGGCGGTTACGCCTACTCGGCGCCGACCGTCGCCAACACCAAGCACAGCCCGCCGACCGTCTACATCGGCTCCTTCGACGGCAACATCTACGCGCTGGACGCCAAGGACGGCAGCCTGCGCTGGAGCCGCCCGACCGGCGGCCAGGTGATCGGCTCGCTCTCGGCGATCGGCGAAATCGTCTACGTCGCCGAGTTCACCGACCAGACGACGACCGGCTACATGATGCACAGCGGCAGGAAGGTCTTCACCTACCCGAAGGGGACCTACACGCCGATCATCTCCGACGGCCACGACCTCTACGTGACCGGCTACTCGAGCATCACCGCGCTCGAACCAATCCACCCGGTGAAGCCGCGGATCGGCAACGCCTTCGTCGCGCCCGCGCCGCACTTCCCCTCGCATCGCGGCGGCAAGTCGATCGGCAACGCCTTCGTCGCGCCTAGCCCGCTTCGACCCCACCGGGGGGCGGCGGCGGCAGGTGCGGCGCGCCGGGCGCATAGGCGGGGAAGTGCCCGTCGTGGAGCTGCGCGGCGAGCACCGCGAGGCTTTCGGCGTAGTTCTGGATCCGGTAGCTCGAGGTCGAGCCGAAGTCCTGGTAATAGACCATCATCTTCGTCCGCGGGTGGGTCTTCATCCAGGTGAAGAGGTGGGAGACGAAGCTCGGGTCGTCGCCCGCTTCGACGCCCCACTCGGTGATCGCGAACGGCTTTTCCGGATAGCGCTCGTAGAGGCGGGTCAGGGCGCCCCATTCGGGATAGGAGGCGTAGAAGTCGGTGCCGGTCCAGTCGACCCACCTGCTCCCCGGGTAGAAGTTCTGCGGCAGGTTCTTCCTGGTGGTGGGCGAGCCGGAGGGGAGGGGGCTCCAGACGATCGCCACCGGCGCCTTCGGCAGCCCGCCGACCGCGGCGTTCAGCGGCGGCAGCCCCGCTTCGTGGAGGCGCGCGTCGATCGCCCTCGCCTTGCCGCCGCCGTGGACGACGACGTAGATGCGGCGGAAGGCGCGCCGGTAGTTGCGGGCCGAGTCGGCCGCCGCGCGCGGATGGCCGGCGCATTCGTAGGCGGCGTAGACGTTGAGGCAGCGGTTCGGCTCGCCGAGCGGCCGCACGTAGGCGCGCATGTGCTTTGCGGCGAAGACGTGGTTGAGGCGGATCAGGTAGCCGTCGCCGGCGCCGCGCGCGATCGCCGCCAGGCTGAGCATCTCGGCACCGGTCTGGGGGTCGGTGGTGGTGATGTGGATCATCGGTCGCGCGCGGGCGATCTCCCAGCGCTGGATCGAGTCCTGGAATTCGCTGCCCCAGGTGCGGAAGGACTCGATCACCGCCGGGTGTTTGGCGACGGCGGTGCTGAATTCGCCGAAGTTGGCCGGGTTGCCGGTGTCGGAGACGCCGAAGTAGACCTGCTTGCCCTTCGGCACCAGGACGCCGCCCTTCAGTTCGGGGGCGGCGGCCGAGGCGCCCGCCGCGCCGACGCAGGCGCAGACGACCGCGAGGACGACCAGTACGGCCGCCGGCGCGGCCCGTCGATGAAGCGAGCCGGGCACGTCCCCAGCCTGCCAAGGGACGCCGCCCGGGCATCTGCCGCCGCCGGCCCATGCAACGCACGTTGCGCCACCCCAACCGGCGTTCGCAGTTCTATCCGGTATGCGGCCATTTCTGCGAACGCCGGGGGGGTGGGCTCAGGCGGCGAGTGTGGCGGAGCGTGCTCGGCGACCAAGGCGCGACGGACGGGCCGCGGGCAAGGGATGCCGCCCTTCTTCGGGCGGCGGTCAGGGAGAGCCCGAATGCGTGGTCGACCTGAGTTAACCCCCATCGGGCGTGGGGG
>DASZZB010000139.1:0-3659 GCA_035545115.1 Solirubrobacterales bacterium
AAAAGCCCTCTATAGCAGGACTTTTCGGCCCATCAACCGCGAGCCGCCGCGGTGCGTTCGCGCTGCTGCTGCTCGATCCGCCGGCGCAGGCCGAAGAAGTAGTCGGCGCCGCTGACCACCGTCACCGCGAGCGCCAGGTAGACGAGGACGTCGACCCAGGCGGGAGCCGGGTCGGCGGCGATCAGGGCGATCACCGCGGCGATCTGCAGCACCGTCTTCGCCTTGCCGAGCCAGGAGGCGGCGATCACCAGGCCGCGCTCGGCGGCGATCGTGCGCAGGATCGTCACCGCGACCTCGCGGGCGATGATCACCATCGCCACCCAGGCTGCGAGCCGCCCCAGCGAGACCAGCGAGACCAGCGCGCCGATGATCAGCAGCTTGTCGGCGAGCGGATCCATCAGCTTGCCGAAGGTGGTGATCGACCCACGCGAGCGGGCGAAGTAGCCGTCGAGGCCGTCGGTCGCCGCCGCCAGGGCGAAGACGACCGCCGCGATCACGTCGCCGTTCGGCGTCTCCCCGAGCAGGGCGACGACGACCACGGGCACGGCGAGGATGCGCAGCAGGGTCAGCGCGTTCGGCAGGTTGAGCGGGAACACCGCCCTTCAGTCTGACGCAGCGGCGCCTGCCGCGGGCGCGGCGGGCGCCGGCGCGCCGGCATCGCGGACGGCGAAGTACTCCTCGCCCTCGATGCTGATGCGCGGGACGACGCGCTCCAGCCAGCCCGGCATCCACCAGGCCCACCTGCCCATCAGCTCCATCACCGCGGGCACCAGCAGGCAGCGGACGACGGTCGAGTCGATCGCGATCGCGACCGCCAGGCCGATCCCGAACTCCTTCACCACCGGGTCGCCGCTGAGCACGAAGCTGGCGAAGACGCAGACCATGATCCCGGCGGCCGAGGTGATCACCCGGCCGGTGTTGGCCAGCCCTTCGACCACCGCCCGGCGCTCGTCGCCGTACTCGACGTAGTGCTCTTTCATCTGCGTCATCAGGAAGACCTCGTAGTCCATCGAGAGGCCGAAGAGGATCGCGAACATCAGCAGCGGCACGAAGCTGACGATCGGTATCGAGTGGTCGAGCCCGATCAGCGAGGAACCCCAGCCGAGCTGGAAGACCGCGGTGACGACGCCGTAGGAGGCGGCCACCGAGATCAGGTTCATCGCCGCCGCCTTGATCGGCACCAGGACCGAGCGGAAGGCCATCAGGAGGACGAGGAAGCTGAGCGCGACGACGACCGCGATCATCAGCGGCAGCTTTTCGGCGATCTTGTCGGCGAGGTCGATGTAGCCCGCGGTCTGGCCGCCGACGTAGGAGGAGGCCTTCGTCCCTGCGAGCGCGCCGGGGATCACCTCGTCGCGCAGATTTTCCACCAGGGAGACGGTCTCGTCCGCCCACGGCTCCGATCTGGAGATCACCGTGAAGACGGCGACGTCCTTGTCCTTCGAGAGGCTCGGTTCGGTCACCGCGGCGACGTCTTCGGCGCCGCCGATCGCTTTCTGCAGGCCCGGCAGCACCTGCTGCGCTTCCGCCGCCGAGCTGAATTCGGAGGCGATCAGGAGCGGGCCGTTGACGCCGGGGCCGAAGCCCGCGTTCAGCCCGTCGTAGGCCTGCCGCGAGGTCGTTTCCTTGGGCAGCGCGCTGATGTCGTTCTGGCCCAGCTGCAGCTGGAAGATCGGCAGCGCGAGGATCGCGAGCACGACCAACGCCGCCAGCGCCGAGCGCCATGGCATCACGACGATCCGTTCGGCCCAGCGGCGCCAGCCGTGCGGCTCCTTGTCGTCCGGATGCGTCTTACCGAGGTGGAAGCGGAGGCTGTTGATGTGCGGCCCGAGCGCTCCCAGCATCGCCGGCAGCAGCGTCGCCGCCGCGCCGACCGCGACGACCACGGCGATCGCCGCGGTGAACCCGAGCGTCGAGACCAGGGGGATGCCGGCGACGGCGAGCGAGCAGAGCGCGATCACCACGGTGAAGCCGGCGAAGACGACGGCGCCGCCGGCAGTCGCGGTCGCGCGGGCGATCGACTCGCGCAGCTCCATCCCTTCCTTCAGCTGCAGTTTGTGGCGGGTGACGATGAAGAGGGCGTAGTCGATGCCGACGCCGAGGCCGATCATCGTCGCCAGCGTCGCCGCCACGCCGGGCACCTCGAGCACGTGCTCGAGCAGGCGGATGATCGAGAGCGCGCAGACGAGCCCGATCACCGCCGAGACGATCGGCAGCAGCATCGCCGTCGCCGTGCCGAAGGCGAAGAGCAGGATGATCACCGCCGCGATCAGGCCGATCACCTCGGACTTCTCGGTCGAGGGCTTGGAGAGCTGGTTGCCGACGTAGCCGCCGATCGACGCGTTGCCGCCGACCGCTTCGAACGGCCGTGCGGCGTCGAGCAGCTTCTGCGACTGGACTTCGTCGATTTCGCCGGGGCCGACCCCGAGGACCACCGGGATGTAGCCGATGTTCGGGTCTTTCTGGCTCAGCGTCTGGGCGCCGGGCGTGAGCGGGCTGATCGCCGAGTTGACGTCGACCTGCCCCTTCAGGTTCTCGGCGGTTTCTTCGACCGCCTTGGCGTACTTCGGTTCGGTCAGCTTCGTCCCCCGGGGCGCTTCCAGCACCAGGGGATTCGAGCCGTAGGCCTGCTCGGGCAGGTTTTCTTCGAGCAGTTCGGTCGCCTGGGTCGAGCCGGTCCCGGGCAAGGTCAGGTTTTCGCTCGTCTTCGAGCCGGAGGCCCCGCTGATCGCGAGGAGGGCGACCGCCAGCACCACCCAGGCGCCGATCACGGGCCAGTGGTGCCGCGAGCACCAGCGGCCGATCGCGTAGAGAGGCCCGGTCACTGCGCGCAGTATTCCTTATCCAACCGGCGGCGGAAAGGTCCCGTCCTCGAAGGGGACGGGAACCGAGGCGAGCACCCCGGCCCCCAGCGCCCGCCGCAACAGGGTCAGGTGCTGGGCCTGGTCGGCGACGGTGGAGGCGAGCAGCGACCGCGGCCAGCCGGCTTCGAGCTTGGAGATCGCGCTCAGCTCCTCGTCGATCGTCGCGCTTTCGACTTCGTAGAGGAATTCGAGCCGTTCGCGGTCGCTCTTCAATTCGCCGGGTTCGAGCTGTTCCGGGGTCGGTTCGGCGGGGCTCTGCAGTCCGCGCATCGCCTTCAGCACCGCGTCGACGTGTTCCTGTTCCTGGGCGCGGAAGTAGGCGGCGGTGCGGGCCAGGTGCGGCGGCAGCGCCGGGATCACCTCGGCGTAGGCGCCGACCGCAGCTTCCTGGCGGGCGAGGACCCGATCGAGGAGCGCCGCGTCGGCCGACCGTTCGGGCGCGGCATGGGTGTCGGTGGTGGCGGTCGCGCCGGCCTCGGCGGACGACCCGCCGCCGCCGCAGCCGGCGAGCAGCGCGGCGACCAGGAGGAGGGCGGTGAGCGTCGCGCCGCCGGGCGTGATTCGGTTCGGTGCCATGGATCGGTGGCGAAGCCTATGAAGTCGGGGCGCGCAGAGGAGCTGGCGGCGCTCGCCGCCGAGGTCCACGACTGCCGGCGCTGTCCGCGGCTGGTCGCCTGGCGCGAGGCCGAGGCGGCCGACCCGCCGAAACGCTTCCGCGGCCAGGACTACTGGGCGCGCCCGGTATCGGGCTTCGGCGACCCGGACGCGCGAATCCTGATGGTCGGCCTCGCGCCG
>DASZZB010000140.1:0-10417 GCA_035545115.1 Solirubrobacterales bacterium
CAGGCGAAGACGAGGAAGCGTTCGCTCGAGGCGGCGAGGATGCCGATGTCGACGATCGCGATGATTGGGACGATCACCGCCAGCGCCCACCGTTTCGGCAGCCGGATCACCGCCGAGGCGACCGCCGCGTAGGTGCCGAGCACCGCGGTGCCGGAGGGCTGCACCGTCATCAGCGCGATCGAGGCGTACCCGAGCAGGCTGATGAAGACGAACTCGGCGCGCTCGTCCTGGGGGTCGAAGATCAGCTCGATCGCGATCAGGGCGATCAGCGTGCCGCCGCCGAGCAGGGTCACCAGGCCGTCGCCGTGGAGCGCGGGGGCCGGCGTCCCGATCACCCCCGAGATCAGGATCAGCACCATCGAGGCGACCGGCCAGATCTGCATCCGTCGCGGTGACTTGCCGTCTTTCCGCAGCCGTTCGCGCAGCAGCATGATCCCGTGCGGACGGTCCGGTTGGTCGTCGGGTCGGAAGACCTGCATATGCGTAGGTTAGGAGTCGGCCCGCGGCTTGTCATGGGCGCCCGGGTTGAGCCCTGCGGCGCGCCCTCCACCCACGGGTTGAGGGCCAGGTTCGGCGCCCGAGCCGATGCGCGCCGCCCCGCCGCCGCGTAGGTTCCCCGGCGATGGACATGGCGATACGAGTCAGCGGGCTGCGGCGTTCCTTCGGCGAGGTCGAGGCCGTCGCGGGGGTCGACCTCGAGGTCGGTCACGGCGAGATCTTCGCCTTCCTCGGGCCGAACGGCGCCGGGAAGACGACGACGATCGAGATCCTCGAGGGGTTCGGCGAGCGCGACGCGGGGGAGGTCGAGGTGCTCGGCGTCGATCCCGCCCAGGCGGGCTCGGACTGGCGCCAGCGGGTCGGGATCGTGATGCAGGAGTCGCCCGGCGAGCAGGAGCTGACCGTGCGCGAGTGCATGGAGCTGTACGCCGGCCTATATAAGGAGCCGCGTGGGGTCGACGAGACCCTGGCCCTGGTCGGGCTCGACGCCGAGGCGGCGGCGAAGATCGCCGCGACGCTCTCCGGTGGGCAGCGGCGCCGGCTCGACGTGGCGCTGGCGCTGATCGGCGATCCCGAGCTGATCTTCCTCGACGAGCCGACCACCGGCTTCGACCCCGCGGCCCGCCGTGACGCCTGGAAGATGCTCGACGGCCTGCGCGAGCTGGGCAAGACGATCTTCCTCACCACCCACTACATGGAGGAGGCGGAGCGCCTCGCCGACCGGATCGCGGTGATCGCGGGCGGGCGGATCATCGACGAGGGGACGCCGGCGACGATCGGCCGGCGCGACATCGCCGCCTCCGAGATCCTCTTCGCGCTGCCCCCGGAGGTGGGAGAGGAGGAGCTGCCCGAGGATCTCCGTGCGCTCGGCCGGCCCGCCCGCCGCGACGGGCGGACCTGCCTGCACAGCGCCGCGCCGCTGGCCGACCTCGGCCGGCTCGGCTCCTGGGCGGAGGGCCGCGGCATCGAGGTCGCCGAGCTCGAGGTCCACCGGCCGAGCCTCGAGGACGTCTACCTGCGCCTCACCGCGGAAGCGGCGGGCCTGGCAGGCGAGGAGGGCGCCTGATGGACCTGGTCCTGCACGTCACCCGCTTCCAGCTGCGCGCCTTCCTGCGCAATCGCAGAGCGCGGATGTTCACGCTGGTCATCCCCTTGATCCTGCTGGCGCTGCTGGCGGGCGTCTTCCACGGCGGCGAAACGACGGTCAGCGGCGTCACGATCGACTACCGCCAGTTCTTCGTGCCGAGCGTCGTCGTCTTCTCGCTGACCCTGACGACGCTGGCGATGCTGGTCGCCTCGGTGGTCTCGCAGCGTGAGCTGGGGATCCTGAAGCGACGCCGGGCGACGCCGATGCCCGCCTGGGCGCTGATCGTCAGCCAGTCGCTGACCGTGGTGCTGATGGCGATCGGCACGGTCGTCCTGCTGCTGGCGGTCGGCGCGATCGCCTTCGGCGTCCACTGCCCGGCGAAGGGCCTGCCGGCGCTGGTGCTCGGTGTGCTCGGCGGCGCGGCGGCCTTCTGCGGGCTCGGCTACGCGCTCAGCACCTTCGCCGACTCGGCCGACTCGGCGCAGCCGATGATCCAGCTGATCACCTTCCCGCTCTTCTTCATCTCGGGGATCTGGATCCCGCTCTCCGAGCTGCCGAACTGGCTTGCCGTGATCGCCAAGGTCTTCCCGGTCGAGCACGTCGCCGACCTCGTCCACCGGGCCTTCGTCGGCGTCGTCCCGGTCGGCCCGGTGCTGCTCGACTTCGCGATCCTGCTCGGCTGGGCGGTGCTGGGGGCGGCGGTGGCGGCGCGCCGCTTCGTCTGGCTGCCGCCGCGCCGCGGCTAGGCGCCCTAGTTGCGCTTCGTCTGCACCCGGCAGCGCTGTGGGTGCCCGCTGTGGAAGTAGCAGTGGTCGTTCACCCAGTGCACCGTGAGGTGGGCGCCGGCGAGCACGACGTTGTGGCGGATCGCGAAGAAGACGGTGGTCGTGCCGAAATAGTCGTTCGCGCCCTGGTACCAGGTGACGTTGCACCTGACGCGCGCCTTGGACTGGCGGTCGCAACGGAAGGTCGGTTCCTGGGCGTGACCGAAGCGCGGGCCGAGCGCTTCGAACAGCGCCAGGGCGCTCAGTTCTTCGGCCCGTTCGCGGGTCAGCAGCGGGATGTGGGACTTCGGGATCACGACCCGCGGCGCCGGGCCGCCGCTTTCGACCGCGTCGATCCAGCTCTGCACCCAGGCCGAGATCTGGTCGATGCGGGTAAAGATGGCCGGGCTGGTCGGGTTGCAGGTGCCGTCGCCGAGGCTGGTGACGCCGACCTCGACCATGGTGCCGTCGGCGCGCGTGGCGATCGCCGGGCCGCCCGAGTCGCCGTGGCAGGAGGTGACCTTGAAGTGGGGCGCGTCGAGCGCGCAGAGCTGGCCGGTCGGTTCGAAGAACGGGTAGAAGCGACGCGTCCCGCGCCGGCAGCGCGAGGCCGACTCGATCGGCACGACCGCGGCCTGCAACTGGTCGGGAGCGTGTTCGGTGGTCCGGTCGTCGATTCCCCAGCCGGCGATCGTCAGCTCGTCGCCGGGTTCGTTGAGCGCCGCGTCGGCGGCGCCGGCGAGGGCGATCGGCGGCGCGCTCACCGGCTGGGCGAGGATCAGGAGGCCGGCGTCGCCGTGCAGCTCGGTCGGGTCGAAGTGGGGGTAGGCGAGCACCTGGACGACCTGGCTGACCTGCGTGTGGGGGATGTGGCGGAGGTTGGAGACCCCGGTCGCCACGGCGATCGCGCCCGGCTCGACGATCGAGCTCGATTCGATGTCCTCGACGCAGTGGCCGGCGGTGAGCACGACGCGCGGCGCGACGACGGTGCCGGTGCAGGCATACCCCGAGGTCGCCTGCACGCCTTCGATGTAGGCGAGCGCGGGGTACTGGGCGATCGTCACGTTGTGCCCGCCGATCACCGAGGCGGTCGCCGTCGGGTCGGCGGCCCCGGCCTTCCCGCCGGGGCGCGGGGCGGCGGTCGCCGCGGCCACGAGGACCAGCGAGCCGAGCAGCGCCAGCGCCGCGAGCAGCGTCGCCACGCCGCGCCCACGGGGCGAGGCGGGGCTCATCGCTTGGCCTCGTCTGGTCGGATCGTCTCGTTCCCGTCGATCGACATCGCTCTCCGCCCTCTCCGGTCTGTCCCTATGCGACCGGCATACCCTGCTCGACCGCACAGTCTAGTCGCCGGTCCTGCCGTCCGATCGCACAATGCGACGCGTACCAGGCCTTCTCCATCGCCGCGACGACGTGGCCGGGAGCGTCGGCGCCGCCGAGGGGTCCGGGTGACGCCGGAGCCCTGGCGCAATCTAGAGAAGTCCTGGCGCGGTGGGCCTCAGATCCTCACGACATCAGGGGGATCATGGTGTGGCTGTCCTGGTCGGCCCGGCCGCGGGCGGCGCAGGGCCCGCTCGCGGAGGGCGTAGAGCCCGATCGCGACCAGCGGCAGGAGAATGTCCAGATAGAGCACGGCGCCCGTGTTGTCGGGGTCGTGATTGTCATGGATCGCCTCTTGGTGGATGTGGCCATACGCATCGCCCAGATACATGATCGAGAGGGCGACGACGGTGGCCAGCACGAAGCGATCGCGGAACCAGATGCAGAGGATCGCCAGCACGCTGAGCGCGAGGTCACCGAAGCCGACCTCGGTCTGGAAGCCGCCGTCGCCGTTCGTGTAGCCGATTTCGCTGGCGATTTTCGGTCCGTCGAAGAAGTGGTACATCGCGCCGAAGACCCCGGCGATCCCGACCGCGACCACGAGCCACCAGATCAAGAAGATCTCCATGGTGCGAGCGGTGCTGCGCGGTTGTTTGTCGCGATGAAGATGGATCGCGCCACCAATCAGGGCGATCACGACGAAGGGAACAAGGATCATCGGCTGTCTCCCGGGCTCGACTGGTCGGAGTGAAGCGGACGCTGTATATCAGGCCCGTCCGATCCGACATTCGGCCGGGGAAGGCTTCGCTTCGGCTTCGCGATCCGCGCGAGAAGTCGGATCGCGAAGCCGACGCCCGATGCGGCTGAATGGAGTCGAACCATCACGGGTGTTTCCACCCACAAGGCCCTCAACCTTGCGCGTCTACCAGTTCCGCCACAGCCGCTCGTGGGACGGGGATTCTAGGGGTTCGGCGTCCGCGAGCCCTCTTGCCTTGCGAGTGTCCGCCGGAAGGGATACCCTCCGAACAGGTGTTCGTCTGCACTCGTATCCGGCAATCGGAGGAAAACGGAGCCCACGATGGTTGACCTTGACCTGACCAAGCGGCAGAAGGAGATCTTCGACTTCATCCGCAAGTACGCGGCCAAGACCGGCTACCCGCCGACCGTGCGGGAGATCGGCAAGGCCGTCGGTCTGCACTCCTCCTCCACCGTCCACGCGCACCTGGCGAATCTCGAGAAGATCGGGCTGTTGAAGCGCGACCCGTCGAAGCCGCGGGCGATCGAGCTTCTCTTCGATAAGGCGGTCAGCGTGGTGAAGCCGGACAACGGGATCCCGTTGGTCGGCTCGGTCGCCGCCGGCGCGCCGATCCTGGCCGAAGAGAACATCGAGGAGTACCTCGAAGTTCCCGACGTGATCGGCGGCGAGGACGGCGACTACATCCTGCAGATTCGCGGCGAATCGATGAAGAACGCGGGTATCCTCGAGGCCGACTATGTCGTCGTCCGCCCTTCCGACGACGCCGCCGACGGCGAGATCGTCGTCGCGCTGATCGGCGAGGAGGCGACGGTCAAGCGCTTCTACCGGGAACCCGACCAGATCCGTCTGCAACCCGAGAACGAGGAAATGGACCCGATCATCACCACCGAAGCGCGAGTGCTCGGGAAAGTGGTCGGCGTCTTCCGGAAAGTTTGAGTTCGGGCGCGTCGGCGCTCTAACATCGGTAAGGCGAGCCGAGCGGACGCGGGGGGAGAGACAACCCCTCGAGGAAAGTCCGGACACCACAGGGCAGGGCGGTGGGTAACGCCCACCCGGCGAAAGCCGCGGGAAAGTGCCACAGAAACACACGGCCGATGGCGCGGCCACACGTGAGCCGCGTACAGGCAAAGGTGAAAAGGTGCGGTAAGAGCGCACCGGCGTCGTGGCGACACGGCGGCCAGGCAAACCCCGCCCGGTGCAAGGCCAAGCAGGACCGTCGACCCGGCTCGGCGAGGTCCAGGTAGGTCGCAGGGCGCCTCGGCGCCCCGTCGGGCTCGGCCCGGCGAGATAGATGTCCGCTCGCGACAGGATCCGGCTTACAGGCTCGCTGTCGGAAGGCCCCGCTCCGGCGGGGCCTTCCCATGTCGATGGGCCGAAAAACCCTGATATGGAGGACTTTTCGGCCCATCAACATGGGAGGGCCTGGGCGGCCGGGGTTTCTGTCTTAGCGTTTGCTAACCTGCCGCCAACTTCCGCTGAATCTCCGCCTACATACCGCGGGGAGCGGGGGACCCAATTGGTTGGGGCGAGTCGCCGGTGTCGATCGGCGTAGCGCAGCTCTTTCAGCGCGAGCCCGTCAGCTAACCCCGCAAGCGCCTGGAAAGAGACATGAGCGAGACCTCACACCGCCGCGCGCGGAAATTCCACTTCACGGCAGCCCTCGGCCTCGGGCGGCCCGCTCTCCGACTGCGGACCGGCCTACTCGCGGGCGCCCTCATGGTGCTCGCCTTCGCGTCGGTTCCGGGCGCCCAGGCCGCGACCGGCGGCGCCGCCGCGATCGCCACCCCGGCTCCTGCCGAAACCGCGAAAACGAGCACGCCCGCCGCCGCGGGCTCGGCGGAACTGTCGTTCGCCCCCTTCCGCCTCGCCGGGGCCAGTTGGTACGGGGGCAAGTCGATGTGGGGTCGCTCCACCGCCTGTGGGCAGGTCTTGCAGCCGACCACGCTCGGTGTCGCCAACAAGACACTGCCCTGCGGCACCCCCGTCAAGTTCGAATGGCACGGCCATTCGATCGTCGCCCCGGTGATCGATCGCGGGCCCTACGTCAAAGGGCGGGCCTGGGATCTGACCGCCGCCGCGGCCGAAGCGCTCGAATTCGAAGGGGTCGGTCGGATCCGCTACGCGGTCGCGCTCGGATAGGCCTCCCGGGTCCTCCTGCGCCATCGGATACTTCCAGCACCGCATCGTTTGCCTGTCTCGACGGTTAAAGTTCCCTGCTCAGTAGCCGTTTCGAGAGAGGAGCCGTACCCATGTCGAGGACTTCCCGTGCTTTCGCCGCACCTTCGCGGAGGGCGCGCCGGGTCGCCCTCGCCCTCCTCGGCGCCCTCGTCGCCATGATCGCGGTAGCCGCCATCGCGGGCGCCGCCAAGGTCGAAAGGACGACCGTGACCCTGGGCGAGACCTCGTCGACCCCGGATCCGTCCTGTCCCGACCTGCCCTGCCAGGCGGTCGGCAGCGTCACCGGCTTCCAGGTCTCCAACGGTCAGGCGCAGAACCCGTTCCTGGTCCAGACCGACGGCACGATCAAGTCCTGGACCCTGACCCTCGCCCAGCCGACCAACAGCCAGCGCACCTTCTTCAACGGCTTCTTCGGCACCCCGCCCGAGGCACGCCTCGCGATCCTGCGTCGCATCCCCGGCACCAATCCGCCCCGCTACAACCTGCGTCGGCAGGGGGCGATCAAGGTGCTGACCCCATACCTCGGGCAGACGGTCAAGTTCGGCGCCTCGCTGCCGGTCGAAAAGGGCGACATCATCGGCATCACGGTGCTGACCTGGGCGCCGATCTTCTCCCAGGAACTCAGCGCCAAGAACATCTGGCGCGCCAGCCGCGCCCCCGGCACCTGCACCAACTCGACCGACATCCGCCAGGGCCGGCCGCAGGAAGAAGTCGGCAAGCGCGCCACCTACGGCTGCAAGTACACGACCGCCCGGCTGCTTTACACGGCAACGCTCGTAGAGGAACGCTGACGCCGAGCGCGTTCGCACTTATCCACGCTATCCGCGGATAAGTGCGAACGCACCCGCGTGAACCTATGCCTGGCCGGCTCTCAGGCGGCCGAGGGGAGGATCCGCGGCGTCGCCTGGTCCTGGGGGAGCGCGGCCGCGCTCGCGATCAGGCTCTGGAACTCGTTGAGCGCCAGGTGGCCGACCGCCTCGAGGATCTCCTCGTCGGTCCAGCCGATCTCGCGGGCCTCCTCGTGGAGGTGGAGCGGCGGCGGCCCTTCGGCGTCGAGCGCCTCCTTCAGGTAGAGGAGGAGCGCTGCCTCCTTCGGATCGGCGGAGGTGAAGGAGCGGGCGCGGGAGACCTCGTCGAGGCCGAGCCCGGCCCGGCGCGCCGACTTGGCGTGCTGGGCGATGCTGTAGCTGTCCTCGCGGTGCTCGGCGACGGCCAGGGCGATCCGCTCGCGGGTCGCCTGGGGGAGCACGCCGCCGCGCAGCTCGGAACGCATGCGGGTGTAGGCCCGGAGGACGGCAGGGGCGCCGGCGAGCACGCCGACGAACTTGGTGACCGCACCGCCGGCGGCCTGGATGGACTTGATCAGCGGGGCGCTCTCGTCGGGCGCCGTCAGCTCGTCGTGGATCTGGAATCTGCTTACTGCCGTTTTTACCGTCAACTTGCTTCTCGTCTCTGGCCTGTGAGCGGCGGGAATCCGCTTTACAGAGCCTTTACGTGGCCTTTACTTTACTTTGAGCCGCTTACTTACGTGTCGTAAGTTATACCGACATCTGGCGGTCGTTTCAACCTCGCCGAGACGGCCACTCAGTACCCGATATACGACTTTCTGCACCTCGGCGGTTCATTCGCCTATCGTTGCCGCTCACCGCGCCCAGAGCCGAGGAGGCAACTTCCCAATGGCAGACCGACCGCAGACCGCCGAGGATGTCATCAAGCTGGTCCGAGATCGCGACGTCCGCTTCGTCCGCCTCTGGTTCACCGACGTCCTCGGGCAGCTGAAGAGCTTCTCGGTCAACGCCTCCGAGCTGGACGACGCCTTCGAAGGTGGGATGGGCTTCGACGGCTCCTCGATCACCGGCTTCAACCCGATCGAGGAGTCCGACATGCTCGCCGTCCCGGACCCGACCACGTTCGCGATGCTGCCCTGGCGGCCGGAGGAGGAGGACTCGGTCGCGCGCATGTTCTGCGACATCCGCGTGCCGGGGGGCGGTCCCTACGAGGGCGACCCACGCTGGATCATGCAGCGGGCGCTGAAACGGGCCGAGGAGATGGGCTTCGACACCTACAACATCGGCCCCGAGCTCGAGTACTTCTACTTTCGCTCGGCGAAACCGGAGTCCGGCGTCCCGGAGGTGCTCGACGAGGGCGGCTACTTCGACCTGACCACGCTCGACGCCGGGTCCGACCTGCGCCGCGAGACCGTCCTCGCCCTGGAGAAGCTGGGAATCCACGTCGAGTACACCCACCACGAGGTCGGTCCGTCCCAGCACGAGGTCGACATGCGCTACAAGAACGCGCTCGAGATGGCCGACGACTGCATGACGTATCGCATCGTCGTCAAGGAGTACGCGATGAAGTACGGCTATCACGCGACCTTCATGCCGAAGCCGCTGTTCGGCGAGAACGGCTCGGGGATGCACGTCCACCAGAGCCTCTCCAAGGACGGCAGGAACGCCTTCTACGACGCCGACGACCCCTACTTCCTCTCGCCGACCGCGAAGTCGTTCATCGCCGGTCAGCTGAAGCACGCGCGGGAGATCTCGCCGCTCTTCGCCCAGTGGGTCAACTCCTACAAGCGGCTCGTCCCGGGCTTCGAGGCGCCCGTCTACCTCGCCTGGTCGCGTCGCAACCGCTCGGCACTGATCCGGGTGCCGCTCTACCACCCCGGCAAGGAGGCGGCGACCCGCGCCGAGCTGCGCTGCCCGGACCCGGCGGCGAACCCCTATCTCTGCTTCGCCGCGATGCTGCAGGCGGGGCTCGAAGGGGTCGAGAAGGGCTACGAGCTGCCCGAGCCGATGGAGCAGAACCTCTACCACCTCTCACAGGAGGAGCTCTCCCGCCAGGGGATCGAGCAGCTGCCGTCGACGCTCGGCGAGGCGATCGAGGTCGCCGCCCAGTCGGAGCTGGTGCTGCGGACGCTCGGCGAGCACACCTTCCGTCGCTTCGTCGAGATCAAGCGGCAGGAATGGGACGACTACCGGGTCCAGGTCACCCCGTACGAGATCGAGAACTTCCTGCCGATCCTGTGACGGAGTCTTGTCGATGAGCGAGGGTCGGTAGCCGTGCCTGAGCTCCACGTCCTGCGCGTCTTCTGTGACTCCCACTGGGAATTCGGTAACCCGCTCGGGGTCTTCCTCGACGGTGCCGAGGTCCCGCAGGAGCGCCGCCAGGCCGTCGCCGCCGAGCTCGGCTTCTCCGAGACGGTCTTCGTCGACGACGCGCCGAGCGGGCGGATCCGCATCTTCACGCCGGGCCTCGAGCTGCCCTTCGCCGGGCACCCGACCGTCGGTACCGCCTGGCTCCTGGCGAGAGAGCGCGAGCCGGTGGCGACGCTGCGCCCGCCCGCGGGCGACGTCGCGGTGCGGGTCGACGATGGCCGCACCTTCGTCGCCGCCCGCCCCGGGTGGGGACCGGCCTGGACGCTGGTCCAACTGGCGGACGCGACGGCGGTCGAGGAGGCGGCCGGGCCGCCCGCGGGCGAGCAGCTCGCCTGTATCTGGGCCTGGGTCGACGAGAGCGAGGGAACGGTCCGCTCGCGCTGCTTCTCGCTCGAGGACGGCGTCGGCGAGGACGAGGCGACCGGGTCGGCGGCGATCTGCCTCGCCGCGGCGCTCGCCCGGGACATCGAGATCCTGCAGGGACGCGGCTCGCGGCTCGACGCCCGCCATCTCGGCGAAGGCCGAGCCGAGGTGGGCGGCCGCGTCGTCTTGGACGAGGTTCGCGACCTCTGAATCGAGGACGGCACCGCCACCAGACAGTCGATCCCCGGCGTCCCCCGGCGAGTCACCCGCCCCCGGCCCCCGGACCCGCACCCCC
>DASZZB010000141.1:0-2543 GCA_035545115.1 Solirubrobacterales bacterium
CCTGCCAGGGCCGTGGCCGGGACGGCCTCGTCCCTCGCCCCCCGGGCGACAGCCGGCAAAGGCCACGTCCCTCCCCCAGCCCCGCCCACACCGCTCCTGGATCGACCGACCCGCTCCTAGACGAGCGGCTCCCACTCCCACGCCTTCGCCGACACGAGGGCAGGGTCGTCGTCGACGTGGCGACGGAAGTCGGCGAGCTCCTCCTCGTCGATCGCATAGACGTGCTCGGGAGCCGGGAAGGTGCCGCCGCGCACCTCGGCGGCATAGCGGCCGACCGCCTCGACCATCCCCTCGTGGACGTCGGCGTAGCGCTTCACGAATTTCGCCATGTGGCCGGTGGTGATGCCGAGCAGGTCGTGGAAGACGAGCACCTGGCCGGAGGTCCCCGAGCCGGCGCCGATGCCGATCGTGATGATGTCGAGGCGGGCGGCGATCGTCGTCGCGATCTCCGCCGGGACCGCCTCGAAGACGACCGCGAAGCAGCCCGCCCCTTGTAGGGCCCGGGCGTCCTCGGCCAGCTGGATCGCCGCCTTCGCCGACTTGCCCTGGGCCTTGTAGCCGCCGAGCGCGGTGGCGGTCTGCGGGGTGAGGCCGAGATGGCCCATCACCGGGATGCCCGCCTGCACGATCGCGCGGGCGCGCTGGACGGAGACGCCGCCCGCCTCCAGCTTCACCGCCTGGCAGCCGGTCTCCTTGATCAGGCGCTGGGCGTTGGTGATCGCCAGCTCGTCGCTCGCCTCGTAGCTGCCCATCGGCATGTCGCCGATCATCAGCGGGGTCTTCAGGCCGCGGCGCACGGCCTTGCCGAGGACGATCATCTCCTCCATCGAGACGAGGTCGGTGCGGTCGTAGCCGAGCACGACGTTGGCGGCCGAGTCGCCGACCAGGACGAGGTCGACGCCGGCCGCCTCGGCGACCGTCGCCGAGGGGAAGTCGTAGGCCGTGACCATCACGATCGGTTCGCCGTTCTCCTTCATCTCCTGGAGATGCGGCAGGCTCATCGCCACGCGGTCGGCGGCGGGGACGGTATGGGAAAGGACTCCAGAGCTCATGCGACGAGCACCTCCGGACGGTCGTCGATTGCGATTGGCTGGTTGGCGTCGTCGACGTGGACGACGACCGGGGCGTAGCGCTCCAGGTCGGCCTCGTCGTAGGCGCCGAAAGAGGCGACGATGATCTTGTGGCCGGGCTCGACCAGGTGGGCGGCGGCGCCGTTCACCTGCATCGCGCCCGACCCCGGCTCGCCCTCGATCACATAGGTGACGAAGCGCTTGCCGTTGTCGACGTCCCAGACGTGGACCTGCTCGTTGACCAAGAGGTCGGCGCCGGCCATCAGCTCGGTGTCGATCGTGATCGAGCCGACGTAGTCGACGTCGCAGTCGGTCACCGTGGCCCGGTGGATCTTCGACTTCAGCATCTGCCTTTGCACTGGTTTCGTCTCCCTGTGGTTGTCGATGGTCCTGTTGATGATCTGGGTCAGCCGGCGGGCGGCTCGATCACGATGTTGTCGATGAGGCGGGCTCCGCCGACCCTGGCGGCGACGGCGACGAGCACGGGGCGGTCGGTCAGTCGGTCGACCGTCTCCAAGGTCTCGGCGTCGCGGGCCTCGAGGTACTCGGGCTCGATCGCGGCGGCGGCGAGCTCGAGTCGGGCGGCCTCGAGCCCCGCGTCGAGCGAGCCGAGCGCGAGAGCCTGCCGCTCGGCGGCGGCGAGGGCGCGAGAGAGGGCGACGGCGCGGACGCGGTCCGCGGGCGCGAGGTAGACGTTGCGCGAGCTCATCGCGAGGCCGTCCTCCTCGCGGACGGTCGGCATCACCTCGACCCGCACGGGGAAGTCGAGGTCGCGCACCATCCGCTTGATCACGGCGGCCTGCTGGGCGTCCTTCTGGCCGAAGTAGGCGACGTCGGGCCCGACGATGTTGAAGAGCTTGGCGACGATCGTGGTGACGCCGCGGAAGTGGCCCGGACCGCGGCGGCCTGGGTCGCCGTCCAGGACCGAGGTGAGCCCGTCGGTGACCTCGACCGCGCTCGCGAAGCCGTCCGGGTAGAGCTCCTCGACCACCGGGACGAAGACGAGGTCGACGCCGGCCTCGCCGGCCAGCCTCAGGTCGCGCTCCTCGTCGCGCGGATAGCGATCGAGGTCCTCGCCCGGGCCGAACTGGGTCGGGTTGACGAAGAGGCTCATCACGACCAGGTCGCACTCGGCGCGGGCGGCGCGCAGCAGCGAGACGTGGCCCTCATGGAGGAAGCCCATCGTCGGGACGAGGCCGATCGTGCGACCCTCGCGTCGGGCGGGGGCGAGCGCGACGCGCAACTCCCCCACCCCGCGCACGGCGCGCGCGGCAGCATTGGTGGTGACGGTGTCGCCGGAAAGGGGAATCAAAGCGATCAGGTCCATGCCTCGAAGGTCACGGCCGTAGCCCGAATTGTAACGCCTTCGCCTCGGAGATTGGGCCGGATGCGCGTACCGCTTCTTAGCTAGGGCTCGCGAGCGCTGAGGATCAATTCCATGGCGCTCCGGGAACCCGGCCATCTCGGCGGCGG
>DASZZB010000142.1:0-4513 GCA_035545115.1 Solirubrobacterales bacterium
GACCTGCGGACGATGGAGGTCGAGCGCAAACCGGTCGTGCCGGAGCCCGACTGCCCGGTCTGCTCCCACCTCCCCCACGTCGACCGCACGGCGGTGAAGGAGACGGCGGACGGGTAGGTTCGGCGGCGATGAAGCTCGCCGTCCTCGCCACCGTCGCCGTCCTCGGGGCAGCCCTCCTCGCCGCCGGATGCGGCGGCGGGTCGAGCTCGACCGGACCGGCCGGCGGCGCGTCGGGGAACGGCGGCGCGAAGACGGCGACCGCGCCGAACGCGCCCCCCGGCTCGCGGGTCGTCACCTGCTCGGAGGGAGGCGCGGAGACGGAGCAGCTGCGCGCCGCCGCGGTCGACTGCGCCACCGCGCGGGCGACGATGCGGCGCTGGCAGCGCAGCCACGCCTGCACGCTCGGCCGGAGCGCCTCGCGCAGCTCCTGCTCGCTCGGTTCCTTCCGCTGTCAGGCGGTGCGGGTCGGCCGCGGCGCCTCGGTCAGCTGCGCCCACGCCGACGGCGACGTCTCCTTCATCGCCAAGGCGTGGCTGCTCAGGAGGACGGGGGACGGCTGAGGCGCTGCACCGCATGGCTGCGTCCCTCGACGAAGAGGAGCAGCCAGATGAACGGGGCGACACCGGGGTCGATGAAGGCGACGCCGATCGAGAGCAGGAAGACGGCGGCGATGAAGGCCGAGCGGACGAGGTCTTCGCGCGCGCCCGCCGCGTCCGATCTGGTCAGGCCGGCGCGCCGCGCGTCCCAGCTCATCAGCTGGGCGACCGAGACGACCCCGGCGAGGTTCGCGGCGTAGACGACCACCGCGGCGGTCGTGCTCGCGTACTCGCCGAGCACCTGGGTCGTGAAGGGGATCAGGGCGATCCACCCCAGGTAGAGGAGATTGAGGGCGATCAGCCGCCCGTCGAACGCCTTCACCTCGCTGAAGAAGCCGTGGTGGACGACCCAGAAGCGGCCGATCACGGCGAAGCTGATCGCGTAGGCGAGCAGGTTTTCGCGTTGATCCCACAACGCTTGCGCGACTTCGCCGTGCTTGAGCGTGTCGGGGATTTCCAGCCCGAGGACGAGCAGCGTGATCGCGATCGAGAAGACCCCGTCGCTGAAGGCGACGATGCGCGAGAACTCGACCTCGTTGTCGTCGCGTTGCTTCGCTTTCCGCTCGCGCGCCATCCCCGGATCATCGAGATCGTGCGCGACGGAACCGCGAGCCGCCGCGAACGACGGCCGATCCCTCCGGTGCCGTGTCACGCAACTAGAATGGCTCGCGCGCCGGCGTAGCTCAGTTGGTAGAGCACTTCATTCGTAATGAAGGGGTCCTCGGTTCAAGTCCGAGCGTCGGCTCTCCCTCGCCTACGATCGTCCGATGAGCGTCGAGTCCACGCTCCGTGAGGCGATCCGGGACCGCTCCCCGGTTTCGCTCCACTACGCCACGACCGGCTCCGCGCCGCGCACCGTGCATCCGCACGTCCTCTTCCGCGCCGCCGGGGGCGAGATCTTCCTCGACGCCTACCAGGTCGCCGGCCCGACCTCCTCGGGCGAGCGCGTTCCGGTGTGGCGACAGATGAACCTGGTCGGGATCACGGCGATCGAGCTGCTGGGCGGCGAGTTCGCGGCGGCGCCCGACTTCAACCGCGCGGCCGACAAGTACTCGGCCGGGCTGATCGCGAGCGTCTGAGGGCCCGGGGCCGGAAGCTCAGGCCTGGCAGCGCTCGCACCACCAGGTGGTGCGGTTGGCGTCGCCCTGACCGCGGTGGCGGACGGTGCCACGACAGCGGACACAGGGGCCGCGGTGCCTGTAGACGCAGAACGTCTTGCGGCCGCCCGCCGCGACCGCCGCCAGCATCTGGGCGCGGGCCGCCTGGAGGACGGCGCGGAGCTCCTCGTCGGAGACGTCGGCGAGAGGGCGCCAGGGATCGACGCGGGCGGCGAAGCAGGCCTCGCTCTTGAAGATGTTGCCGATCCCGGCGGTGAGGCGCTGGTCGAGCAGGGCGTCGCCGAGGCCGCGCGACTGCTCGGTGGCGCGGAAGCCGGCGGCCACCCGGCCGAGGTCGAGATCCTCGGCGAGGATGTCGGGGCCGAGCCGGGCGAGCTGGGGGTCGGTGGCGACGCGGCTCGCGGGCAGGACACGGAGGGTCGGACCGCCGAACTGGACCGCGTCCCGGCGCTCACCGGCAAGGACGGCCCAGGCCGAGGAGCGGGGCCGGCGCCAGGAGGCGCCGCGCTCGTAGACATGCCAGCCGCCGCTCATCCCCAGGTGGCTGTGCAGCACCAGGTCGCCGAAGCGCAGGAGGAGGTGCTTGCCGTGGGCGTCGACCCGCTCGAGGACCCGCCCGTCGAGCCGCTCGACGCCGGCGGCGCGGCCGCGCGGATTCGGCGCCGCGACGGCGATCGGTCGGCCGAGCAACGCGTCGGCGATGCGGTTCCTCGCGCGCAGGATCGTGTCGCCCTCTGCCATCCCACCATGATTACCGCCTAGATTTATGGGGTGCTCCGCCGCCGCAAGCCCGACCCGCTCGCCCGCACCACCCTGCTCGGGATCGCCGCGGGGCGCATCGCGATCGGGGCCGGCGCGCTCCTCGCCACGCGCCCGGCGCTGAAGGCGCTCGGATTCGACGCGTCCGACACCTCGGCGCGTGCCCTCACCCGGATCGCCGGCGGGCGCGACATCGCCCTCGGCCTCCTCACCGTCGCCGCACGCGACGACCGCCTGGCGCTTCGCGCGGTGGCGACGACGGCGGCCGCGGTCGACCTCGGCGACGCGGTCTGCTTCGCGATCGCCGGCCGCGACCCGGCCGCGGGCCGGGCCGCCGTCCAGGGCATCCTCTCCGGCGGCGCCGCGGCCATCGTCGGCGCCTGGGCCGTCCGCCGGCTCGGCTGAGCGTCTGCATTCACCCCTCGCTGCCGGGGGTAAATGCGGACGGCACCCACTCAGGCCCGGTCGAGCTCCAGCTGCGGCCTCGTCCGCGCCCGCTCGATCGCCTCGGCGTAGGGGCCGTGCAGGGTGCCGCGCGTCGGCACGCCGATCACCCCGTAGGCCTCCGCCATCGCCCGGGCCAGCGTCGCCTTGAAGGTCCGCCCGTGCCAGGCGTGGGCCTCGCGGGCGCGGCCGACGTGCAGGTGGACGAGCTCGTGGAGCAGCGTCTCCAGCACGTCGCCGGGGCGGATCCCGGGATAGGCCGTCACCTGCAGTCGATGTTCGGCGGGGACGGCGAAGCCGACCCGGTTGGGCCGCCGGCGCGCCCGCCGCACCTTCAGCTCGGGCCGCCGCGCCAGCGGCCCACCGGCGAACACCGGCAGCTCGCGGAGCCGGTCCAGCTCCCGGTCGAGCCGGACGCCGGCGACCGTGAAGTACGCCGGCGGCCGCCGCCCCTCAGGCGCTGCTGGTCGCGTCGCCGCCCCCGTCGCCGTTGCCGTCGACCCCGCCCTCGGCCCGGAACCCGGTCGGCGTCGTCTTGAAGTCATGCGACTCGATCACCCGGTCGATCAGCCCGTACTCGCGCGCCTCCTCCGGCTTGAAGAATTTGTCGCGTTCCATGTCGTTGGCGATCTTCTCCTCCGGCTGGCCGGTGTGCTCGACGTAGATCTGGTTCAGCCGGTCGCGCAGCTCGAGCACCTCTTTGGCGTGGATCTCGATGTCGGAGGCCTGGCCTTCGAAGCCGCTCGACGGCTGGTGGATGAGGATGCGGCTGTTGGGCAGCGCCATCCGCTTGTCCTTCGCCCCGCCGGTGAGGATCAGCGACCCGGCCGACATCGCGATCCCGTAACAGATCGTCTGCACGTCGGGCTTGATGAACTGCATCGTGTCGTAGATCGCCAGGCCCGCGTAGGCGGAGCCGCCGGGCGAGTTGATGTAGAGGCTGACGTCCTTGTCGGGATCGTCGGTCTCGAGGTGCAGCAGCTGGGCGATGATCAGGTTGGCCAGATCCTCGGTGACGGGCTCGCCGAGGAAGATGATCCGCTGCGCGAGCAGGCGGCTGTAGATGTCGAAGGAGCGCTCGCCGCGGGCGGTCTGCTCGACGACCATCGGGACCAGTGGCATGTGAGGGAGCCTCTCTTTCTCGTTCCGCGAAGCTTTTGTGCTTGTGCAACCACCCGGTTGCACCTTCCTCAGCCTAGCACGTGTGCAACCATGTAGTTGCGCATACGTCGTCGAGCGAGAGGAGCGTTCCCCCGTGACATTACTCACCCGCAGCGTCGAGCTGGATGCCGCGCCGGCCGAGGTCTGGGACGCCCTCACCGAGGAGGCGCTCCTGCGCGAGTGGCTCGCCGAGGAGGTCGAGATCGAGGCCGAGCCCGGCGGCGAGATCGTCTGCCGCTACGCCGACGGCGAGGAGCGCCGCGGCGAGGTCGAGCTGGTCGAGGAGGCCGAACGCCTCGCCTGGAGCTGGTGGCGCGAGGGCGAGGAGGGGCCGAGCCGGGTCGAGCTGGTGCTCGACGCGGTCGCCGACCGCACCCGCCTCACCGTGATCGAGACCGCCCCGCTCCGCGCCGTCGGCGTAGCGGCAGACGATCT
>DASZZB010000143.1:0-6109 GCA_035545115.1 Solirubrobacterales bacterium
CCGAGGCCGATCGAGTCGTGGGTGAAGACGTGGACGACCGGCAGCTCCATCAGCGAGGAGAGGCGGATCGCCGGGCGGGCGTAGTCGGAGAAGGTGAGGTAGGTCGACCAGAGCGGGCGCAGCTTGGTCAGCGACATCCCGTTGGCGACCGCCGCCGACTCGTGCTCGCGGATGCCGAGGTGGAGCTGGCGGCCCGCGTAGCTGCCGGGCTCGAAGTCGGCGCTGCCTTCGGCGGTGAGGCGGACCGAGGTCGAGTCGGTGAGGTCGGCGGAGCCGGCGACGAGCCAGGGCAGGTTGGCGGCGATCGCGTTCTCGACCTTGTTCGACGCCTTGCGCGTCGCCATCCCCTTCGGGTCGGGGTCGAAGGAGGGGATCGCGCCGTCCCAGCCCTCGGGGAGCTCGCGGCGCTGCATCGCCTCGAGCTGCGCGGCGAGCTCCGGCGCCTCGGCCTTGAACGACTCGTAGCGGAGCACCCAGGCGGCGTGCGCCTCGGCGCCGCGCTTGCCGACCCCCTCGGCGAAGTGCTCGCGCACCCCGTCGGGGACGAGGAACCGGGCGTCTTCGGGCCAGCCGTAGACGCGCTTCGTCTCCCGCACCTCCTCCTCGCCGAGCGGCTCGCCGTGGGCGGCAGAGGTGTCCTGCTTGTGCGGCGAGCCCCAGCCGATGTGGCTGTCGACGATGATCAGGGTGGGGCGGTCCTGCTCGCGCTTGAACTCCTCGAAGGCGCGGTCGAGCAGGCTGAGGTCGTTGGCGTCGCCGACCCGGGTGACGTTCCAGCCGTAGCCCATGAAGCGGGCGGCGACGTCGTCTTCGTAGGTGAGTCTGGTTTTGCCGTCGATCGTGATGTGGTTGTTGTCGTAGATCCAGCAGAGGTTGTCGAGACGCAGGTGCCCGGCCAGCGAGGCGGCCTCGTTCGAGACGCCCTCCATCAGACAGCCGTCGCCTGCCAGCGCGTAGGTGTCGAAGTCGAAGAGATCGGAGTCGCCCGAGTCGTAGGTCGCGTGCAGCCACTTCCCCGCGATCGCCATCCCGACCGAGGTGGCGACGCCTTGGCCGAGCGGGCCGGTGGTCGTCTCCACCCCGGAGGTCCAGCGGTACTCGGGGTGGCCGGGGCAGCGCGAGTCGAGCTGGCGAAAGCGTTCGATGTCCTCGAGGCTGACCGCTTCGGAGCCGACCACCTCGTAGTCGGGATCGACCGCCTTCACCCCGGCGAGGTGGAGCAGCGAGTAGAGCAGCATCGAGGCGTGGCCGGCGGAGAGCACGAAGCGGTCGCGGCCGGGCCAGATCGGGCCCTGGGGGTCGAAGCGCAGGTGCCGCTGCCAGAGCGCGTAGGCGACCGGCGCCATCGCCATCGGCGTCCCGGGGTGGCCGGAGTTGGCCTTCTGGATCGCGTCGATCGACAGCGTGCGGATCGTGTTGATGCAGAGCTGGTCGAGATCCTCTCGGGGCACGGACACCGATCCTAGTCCTCAGGGTTCGATCTTGGTCACGGTCCCGTCACCATCGTTGACGACCCAGACCGCCGTCTTGCCGACGGCCACCGCCCCGGGCGCCGGTCCGACGGCGATCGGGCCACCCTCCGGCTCGCCGGACGGAAGTTCGAGGCGGCGGACCGCGTCGGCGCCCGCGATCGTCACCCAGACGGCGCTGGTCCCCGCGTCGATGCCGCCCGGCCGTTCGCCGACCTGGACCGGCGCGCCGCTCGCCGCCTCCAGCGAGGGGTCGACCCGGGTGACCGTGTCGGAGCGGGCGTCGGCCACCCAGACGAGCCCGTCGGCGACGGTGATTCCGGCCGGGCGGCGGCCCGCGGGGATCGGCTCGCCGGCGGCGAAGCTGCCGAGGTCGATGCGGCGGACGGTGCCGGTGGCGGCGTTGGAGACCCAGAGCCCACCGGCGCCGGTGGCGAGACGGAGCGGCGCGATGTGCGGCGGCAGCCGGCGGCGGACGACGCGTCCGCCCTGGGCGTCGACGGCGGTGATCCCGGCCCCGCGCCTGTCGGCGACCCAGATCCGGCCGCCGCCGTAGACCAGGGGGCCGGGACGACCGCCGATCTCGATCCGCTGGGTGACGTGGCCCGTTTCGTCGTCGACGCGGAAGAGCCGGCCGGTCCTCGCGTCGCTGACCCAGACCGAGCCGCCACCGACCGCGACCGCGGCGACGCCCTTGCCGAGGTCGATCGGTGGACCGATGACTTCGCCCGACGCCGCGTCGATCCGGGTCAGCGTCCCTTCCGGTTCGGAGAGCACCCAGATCTTTTCCGAGCCCGCGGCGATCCGCAGCGGCGGCCTGCCGATCGCCACCGGCGCGGAGACCGAGGGCCCCGAGCCGCCGGAGGTGAGGATCACCACAGCGACCACGATCGCCGCGAACAACGCAAGCGCCCCGCCCGCGACAAGCCCCCATCTCCGCCCGCGGTCGACCTCCGTTAACTCGCCTGGACCGCGGTCGACCTTAGTTAGCCATGGCTTAACCAGGGTCGACCGCACTCGGGGGTTCTTAACGGAGGTCGACCGCACCGGGGGGGCTGGGGGACGGGGATCGGAGGCGGCGCTCAAGACCTGGGTCGGGCGCTCGGCGGAGGCGGCGCCGTCGCTCGCCGCCTCGATCAGCTCGCCGGCACTCGCGAAGCGGTCCTCGGGACGCGGCATGGTGGCGCGCTCGATCGCCTCCTCGAGACCGACGGGGAGGTGGGGCGTGGTCGCCGGGTCGGCGTCGGCGCGCGCGTAGGGGACGACGCCGGTGACCGCCTCGTAGAGGACGCAGCCGAGCGAGTAGATGTCGGCGGGCGGACCGACCGCCTCGCCGCGCCACTGCTCCGGCGACATGTAGGCGACGGTGCCGACCACCGAGGCCGAGGAGGCGCCGCTCTCGTCGATCGCCTTGGCGAGGCCGAAGTCGGAGAGATAGGCGCGCTCGCCTTCGACCAGCACGTTGTGCGGCTTCACGTCGCGGTGGACGATCCCGGCGGCGTGCGCGGCATCGAGGGCTTCGGCGACCTGGCCGAGGAGCGCCGTCGCCCGGGCCGGCGGCAGCGGCCCGTCGCGGTCGATCAGCCCGCGCAGGTCGCCGCCCTCGACCAGGCGCATCGCGACGATCAGCTCACCGTCGACCTCGCGCGAGTCGTAGACCGGGATCACCGCCGGGTGGTCGAGCCGCGCCGCCAGCCGCGACTCGCGCAGGAAGCGCCCCCGGAACGAGGCGTCGCCCGCGAGCTCGCGGGCGATCACCTTCAGCGCCACCGGGCGGTCGAGGCCGAGGTGGGTTGCACGGTAGACGACGCCCATCCCGCCACGGGCGAGGCGGGCGTCGCTCCGGTATCCGGCGACTTCGTCACCGACGGCGAGGTCTGCCACCGGGCGGTTATACCCGGTGGCCTCACCTCAACGAACCGGCTGCCAGTCGATCACCGGGCCGATCGTGGCGCCTTCCCGGCCGGCGGCGGTTTCGAGGCTGCCCTTGCGGCCGGTGGCGAGGTCGATCGACATCAGCTCCTCGTATTCGTCGCCTTCGATCAGCGTCGCGACGCTGCGCCCGTCGGAGGAGAAGACCGAATTGGTCTGCGAGCCGTCGGGCAGTTCGGCGATCTTCCTGCCGCGCTGGGGGCCGATCTTCTTCAGCCAGAGGCCGCGGTCGCGGCGAAAGATCAGCGTATGACCCTGTGGCGTGACGTCTTCCACATATGCCGACCCGGCGCCGCGGACCAGCGGCCTCATCTTCCGACCATCGGCCTTCATCGTGTAGATGTCGGCGTAGCCGGCGGCGCCCGTGGACTGGTTGCCGCGACTGAAGACGATGCCGCCGGCGAAGTAGCGGGGATCGAACTCGTCGACGTTGGCGGTCCTGGTGAGACGGGTGAGCCCGACGCCGTTCGGGCGGACCGAGTAGAGATCGTCGTTCGGCCGACCGCCGGCCGACGCGCGATGGACGAAGACGATCTTCGAGCCGTCGGTGGAGAAGCGCGCTTCCACGTCTTCGGCGTCGTCGGGGACGAGGATCCGTGCCGCGCCACCGCCGCTCGACACCGTGTACAGCTGGGCCGGCTGTCCTTCGCCGGCGCGTCGCTCGAAGAGGACGAAGCGCCCGTTCGGCGCGATCTGCGGGCGCGAGTCGAGCGTCGTGCCGCTGGTGAGACGGCGCTCGCCGGAGCCGTCGGGGCGGACCGTGTAGATGTGGCCTTCGCGGGCGAAGGCGATGGTCCGCCCGTCGGCCGAGAACGAGGGTTCGGAGTCGGCCGGGTTTTCGGTCAGCTGGTTTTCGTGGCCGTCGCGGACCGCGTAGAGCCCTCCTTTTTCGACCCCTTCGACCGTCTTGGTCCAGGAGAAGACGACCGCGCCTTCGCGGTGGGCCGCGGCGGAGGCCCCGGCGGGCAACGCCAGTGCGAATAGCGCGAGGACGGAGAGAAAGATCGTGCGAGGTGACATCTGGGACTCCTTTCGAGCGTCGGTGAATCGATGCCACCGATGCTCGGACCCCGAGCCGTACCGTCCAACGACACCCGCGCCACCCGCCGGGCCACATCTGTCCCCCACCGGGCCACCGTGTTGATGGGCCGAAAAGTCCTCTATATCAGGACTTTTCGGCCCATCAACATGAGGCGATCAGCGGCGGTCGAGGCCGAGCTCGATCACGCGGGCGGCGATCTGGCGGGGGCGGTCGCGTCCCGCCTCACCGCCGACGTCGAGCTTCGCCGCCAGGGCGTCGAGCCGACGCTGCGCGGTGCGCTCGCTGACCTGGAGCGCGTCGGCGATCTCGGCGCGCGTCGCCGGGCGCCCGGCGAAGGCTCCCTCGCTGCGGTAGGGGGCGACGAGCGCCGTGGCGGTCGCCCGCTCCTCCTCGTTCAGTGCCACCCCCGGCTCGCCCGCCGCGACCGTGGCGGCAATCGGCGTCGGGCCGGCCCCGCCGCTCGAGATTTCCAGCCGGTGGCCGCCGACGATCAGCGTGTCGCCGTCGCGCAGCCGCCGCGGCCGGTCGAGCGGCTCGCCGTTCAGCGCCGTCCCGTTGCGGCTGTCGAGATCGGTCGCCATCAGCACCTGCCCGCGGCACTCGATCTCCAGGTGGTTCCAGGAGACGGCCTCGTCCTCCAGGGTGAGGTCGGCGTCCGGCGAGCGCCCGACCACCGTCCGCTCGCCCGCCAGCGGCACCGACCGCGGCGCCGCGCCGCCCGCCGAGACCCAGATCCGCGCGTCCACCCGGCCAACTATAGGTTGATGGGCCGAAAAGTCCTCCATATCAGGACTTTTCGGCCCATCAACATCAGTACCGGTAGTGGTCGGGCTTGTAGGGGCCCTCGACCGGGACGCCGAGGTAGGCGGACTGGTCGGGGGTGAGCTCGGTGAGGTCGACGCCGAGCGCGGCGAGATGGAGGCGAGCGACCTTCTCGTCGAGGTGCTTGGGGAGGATGTAGACGTCCTTCGAGGCGAACTCCTCGGGCCGGGTGAAGAGCTCCATCTGGGCGATCACCTGGTTGGTGAAGGAGTTCGACATCACGAAGCTCGGGTGGCCGGTCGCGTTGCCGAGGTTCAGCAGACGGCCTTCGGAGAGGACGATGATCGCGTGGCCGTCGGGGAACTTCCACTCGTCGACCTGCGGCTTGATGTTGGTGCGCTCGGCGTCGGAGGCTTCCAGCGCCGCCATCTCGATCTCGTTGTCGAAGTGGCCGATGTTGCCGACGATCGCGTTGTGCTTCATCTTCGCCATGTGGTCGACGGTGATGATGTCCTTGTTGCCCGTCGCGGTGACGAAGATGTCGGCCGAGTCGACGACGTCGTCGAGACGCCGCACCTCGTAGCCCTCCATCGAGGCCTGCAGGGCGCAGATCGGGTCGATCTCGGTGACGATCACCCGCGCGCCTTGGCCGCGCAGCGACGAGGCGCAGCCCTTGCCGACGTCGCCGTAGCCGCAGACGACCGCGACCTTGCCGCCGATCATCACGTCGGTGCCGCGGTTGATCCCGTCGACCAGTGAGTGCCGGCAGCCGTAGAGGTTGTCGAACTTCGACTTGGTGACCGAGTCGTTGACGTTGATCGCCGGGAAGAGCAGGCCGCCCGCCTCCGCCAGCTGGTAGAGCCGGTGGACGCCGGTCGTCGTCTCCTCGGTGACGCCCTTGATC
>DASZZB010000144.1:0-8747 GCA_035545115.1 Solirubrobacterales bacterium
GAATCTTCTCCGTGGTCCTCGCCGCCGCCCGCGCCGCCGAGCTGCGCCTGCCGGAGCAGAGGCTGCAGGCCGGCGGCAGGCCCGCGGTCGCCTCGATCGACGCGCGCGAGGGGACGACGACCGGGATCTCGGCCGCCGAGCGGGCCAATACGGCGCGGGTCGCGGCGGACCCGGCGACCAGGCCCTGCGACCTGCTCGTACCCGGCCACGTGCCACCGCTGATCGCGGCCGACGCAGGCGTCTTCGTGGCCCGTGGCGCCGCGGAGGGTGCGCTCGACCTGGTTCGCCTGGCGGGCGGTCCCGGTGCGGCGGCGATCTGCGCGATCCTGGACGAGAGCGGCCGCACGGCCGGCGCCGAGGGGGTGCTCGACCTCGCCGCGTCGCGCGGGCTGGTGCCGGTGACGATCACCGAGATCGCCGCCCGCCGCTTCGCCGCCGAGCGCCCCTTGCGTCCGGTCCGGCGCGAACGGCTCGTCACCCACCACGGGATCTTCGACGCGGTCACCTTCCTCCACGCGGTCACCGGGCAATCGCACCTCGCGCTGGTCCGTGGCAACGTCGCCGGCGGGCGCGACGTGCCCACCGCGGTGCTGTCCACCGCCGCCGCGGACGATCTGCTCGCCGGGATGGCCTCCGGCGGCGAGAGCCGGCTGGCCCTAGTCCTGCGTCGTTTCGCACGGGCCGAGGCGGGGATCCTCGTCCACCTTCGCGACCAGGCCGAGGACGATCCGCTCGCCCTCGACCTCGCCGCGGCGATCGTCGCCGAGCTCGGTCCCGCCTCGGTCTTGCCGTTGGACGCGACGCTCGGCCCGCCGCTCGGCGAGCGGGGGATCGCGATCTCCTTGCCGCGCTCGGCGCCCCGTCAGCGGGTTGGCGGTTCGCACAAACAGGCCGGGACGGATCGGTCGAGCCCGGCCAAGGCAGATGCTTTGCTGGTCCGACGATGCCCAGAGGACGCAAACGAAGCCTGCCGTCGGACCTGAGCGCGAGATCCGCGGCGGCAGGAAGCGGGGAGCGCGCGGATGGCGCAGGCGACGCTTAAGGACGTCCTCGATCCGGCCTTCGACCATCGCTACGGGGTCGCCGCGATCAACGTGGTCGACGATCTCAGCCTGCGGGCGACGATCGCCGCCGCCGAGCACCTGCAGGCGCCGCTGATCGTCCAGACGTCGCTGAAGACCGTCAAGTCGATCGGGGCCGAGGTGCTGTTCGAGCTCTACCGACGGCGAGCCGAGGAAGTCGCGGTCCCCGTCGCGCTGCACCTCGACCACTGCCCCGAGCGGGAGTGGGTCTCCGTCTGCCTCGAGGCCGGGTGGGGATCGGTGCTCTTCGACGGCTCGCACCTGACGGTCGAGCAGAACACGGCCGAGACCGCCGCCGTGGTCGAGGAGGCGGAGCGGTTCGGCGCGTTCGTCGAGGGTGAGATCGAGACCGTCGCCGGGGTCGAGGACGGGGTCGGGTCGGAGATGGCCGGCGAGGTCCATCCGTCCCAGGTCTCGAGCGAGTTCATCGCCGCGACCGGTGTCTACTGCTTCGCCCCCGCGATCGGCACCGCCCACGGGATGTACGCGACGGAACCGCGGCTGATGCCCGAGCGGGTCGACGAGATCGTCGCGCGGCGCCCGATCCCGATGGTGCTGCACGGTGGCACCGGGCTCGCAGAGGACCAGTTCCGCGACCTGATCTCGCGCGGTTGCGCCAAGGTCAACATCTCGACCGCCCTGAAGTTCGCCTATATCGACGCGGCGCGGGACTTTCTCACGGCCAATCCCGACAAGCACGACCCGCCCTCGCTGTTGGCCGCCGTCGGGGCGGCGGTCCGGGGGATGGCCGAAGGGCACATCGGGATCTTCGGCTCCGCAGGCAAGGCACCGATCGGCAACTGAGATGACGGCGCTGATCTTCGACTGCGACGGGGTGCTGGCCGACACCGAGCGCGACGGTCACCTGCCCGCGTTCAACGCCACCTTCGAGCACTTCGGCCTGCCCGTGCGCTGGAGCGAGGGCGAGTACGGCGAGAAGCTGCGGATCGGGGGCGGCAAGGAGCGGATGGCGACCCTTTTCGCCGACCAGGACGTCGTCGCCGCGGCGGGACTGCCGGCCGACGAGGCGGCCCAACGGGCGCTGCTGGCGGAATGGCACGCCTACAAGTCCAAGATCTTCGTCGAGCGGATCCACGAAGACCTCCTCCCCGGCCGCCCCGGGGTCGTGCGACTGGTCGACGAAGCACGGGCCGCCGGATGGCGACTGGCCGTCGCCTCGACGTCGGCCGAGGCGTCGGTGCGCGCGGTCCTCGGCCACGTCGTCGGCGGCGATCGAGCCGCGGCGTTCTTCGTCGCCGCCGGCGATGTCGTGGCCGCGAAAAAGCCCGACCCGGCGATCTACGCCTTCACCTTGGAGCAACTCGGCATCGGTGCGGACGAGGCCATCGTGATCGAGGACTCGCGCAACGGCCTGCTGGCCGCGGTCGGCGCGGGCCTCCGCTGCGTCGTCACGGTCAGCAGCTACACCGCGGATGAATCGATGGAGGAGGCCGAGCTCGTCTGCTCGAGCCTCGGCGACCCGGGCGAGCCGATGCGGGTGCTCGCCAACCGCAGTCCGGCGCATCCCGCCGGCGAGATCGTCCTGGACGACCTCGAAGCGTGCCTGGCCGGGGTGCGGCGATGACCGAGGGCACCGCCCTGGTCAGGGCCGAGCAGGTGGTCCGCACGATGGCCGAGACCGCGGTGGCCAACGAGACCTACTTCTGTGAGCTCGACGCGGTCGTCGGCGACGGCGACTTCGGCTACTCCTTGGCCCGGGGCTTCGAGAAGCTGCTCGAGGAATGGGAGCGGATGGACTACGCGGACGTCGGCGGCTTCCTGAAGAAGACGGCGATGATTCTCACCAGTCGCATCGGCGGCACGTCGGGACCGATCTGGGGGACCGCCTTCCTGCGGGCCGGAGTCGCCCTCACCCCGATCACGGAGCCCGGCGGCGAGGACGTGGTCGGGGCACTGCGGGCGGCCATCGAGGGGATCGCCGCCCGCGGCAAGGCGAGCGTCGGCGACAAGACCCTGCTCGACGCCCTGGTGCCCGCGACCGATCGCCTGGAGCAGGAGCTGGCGGTCACCGACGACCCGGTCGCGATCCTCGCCGCCACCGCGACGACGGCCCGCGAGGCGGCCGAGGCGACGAAGAACCTGGTTGCCAGACGCGGCCGCGCCTCCTACGCGGGGGAGCGGTCGCTCGGTTCGCCCGACGCGGGCGCCGTCGCCGTCGCCGTGATGCTCGAGGCGATCGCCGCGAGCTGGACGACGAATGACCCCGATCCGAGCTTGCTCAAGGAGGAGATGTGAAGAAGTTCGTCAATGACCCGACCGATTTCGTCCCGGAGATGTTGGCGGGGGTCGCCGCGGCGAATCCCGACACGCTCCGCTACGTGCCCGAGTTCAACCTGATCATGCGGGCGGACGCTCCGTTCGAGGACAAGGTCTCGATCGTCCAGGGCTCCGGCTCCGGGCACGAGCCCGCCCATGTGATGGCGGTCGGGAAAGGGATGCTGGACGCTGCCTGCCCGGGCGATGTGTTCGCCGCCCCGCCCGCCGACTACGTCCACGAGACGACGAAGCTGCTCGCGTCGCCGAAGGGCGTGTTGCACATAGTCAACAACTACACGGGTGACCGCATGGCGTTCGAGATGGGACGCGAGCTTGCCGAGGCGGAAGGCATCGAGGTGGCGACGGTGATCGTCGACGACGACGTCGCGGTCGTCGACTCCACCTACACCGCCGGCCGTCGCGGCGTCGCGGGCAATTTCTTCGTGATCAAGGCGGTGGGCGCCGCGGCCGAAGCCGGTGCGGACCTGCAGGAGCTTGTCGCCCTGGCCGAACGCGTCAACTCCGTGACCCGCTCCATGGGCGTGGCCCTCACGTCCTGCACCCCGCCCGCCAAAGGCACTCCTTTGTTCGAGCTGGGCGCCGACGAGATGGAGTTCGGAGTGGGCATCCACGGTGAGCCGGGTCGTCGTCGCGACCGCCTGAAGAAGGCGGACGAGATCGTCGACGAGATGCTCGAAGCGATCATCTCCGACCTCCCCTACGGCGGCGGCGACAAGGTGGCGCTGATGGTCAACGGGCTCGGTGGCACGCCGATCTCCGAGCTCTACGTCCTCTACGGGCGGGCCAACCAGAAGCTCGCCGAGGCGGGCATCGAGGTGAAGCGCTCCTACGTCGGCGAGTACTGCACCTCGCTCGACATGGCCGGTGCCTCGCTCACCCTCGTCAAGCTCGACGAGGGGCTCGAGGGGCTGCTGGCGGCGCCTGCCGAAGTGGCGGCACGTGTCTTCTGAGGGCTCACTCACCGCCACTCCCGCCGACCGCCCGTATCTGGCTCATCTGGGAGACCGCCTGGCGGCGGTCGAGCCGGGGCGGGCGGTTGCCGTCACCCCCTACCTGCGCGAGGTCGTCGACGAGTTCAGGCCGCCGGACGATGAGGTGCCGGCCGGGTTTCGGGTCGAGCTCTCCGAGCGCGGCGGCGAGGCGGTCTTCGACCTCGTCCGCGACATCTCCCGCGGCCGGGACGGCTCGCCGCGGCCGACGCCCCTGATCTTCTCCGTCGACTCCGCCAACCCGTACGAGATCGCGCCGTTCGCCGACTTCGTCGGCAACCTGACGTGCAATCCGGGGATCGTCTACGACCTGTTCCTGAACGACCCTGCGGCCAACGTGGACGACGCCTTCGGGAGCCTGGAGGAGGTGCTCGAGGAGATCGGCCGGATCCTCGGTCCGGGGGCCGATATCTCGGTCGAGCTCCACAATCCGTTCGAGCCGGATTTCGCCAAGGTCCTCGAGGAGGTCCAGCGCTACGAGGCGATCGTGTCGAAGCATCGCCTGGTGGTGAAGGTTCCCCACACGGGGCCGGTCAACGCCGACAACGTGGGCCAGTTGCTCGATGGAGACGGACGGCTCGACCGACGCTACGACCAGGGTCGCACCGGCGACTACCTGCGTGGGCACAATCTCGCCCTCCGTCTGCACGAGGCCGGCTACCGCGTCAACTTCACCCTGATGTTCGAGCCGCATCAGATCGCCCTCGCCTTGCAGGCGCGGCCGTACTTCATCAACGCCTTCGTCCGCCACCGGCACAAGGCGACCCAGACGTTCAGGGGCTTACTTGCCGCTTACGAGACGAGCGAAGACCGGGCCTTCGTCGAGCAGCTGCGTTCGACCATGATCGCGGGCGACTATCTCAGCGGGGCCGACAGCGACGCGGATCTCCTCCACGTCTTGGAAAAGGCGCGTGCCTTCCTCCATGATCGGCTGCCCGAGGACGGGTCGGCCGACGGCCTGGACGGCGCGCGCGAGGCGCTGCGCTGGCTGCAGACGGTCAACCTGCCCGATACCCGCCTGATCGTCTGCTCGATGGACGGGCCGTTGAACTACCCCGACCTGATGGCGATGCTGACGGAGCCGGAGTTCATCGGGATGCATGACAAGGTCGTCGTCACGGCGGAACCGGCTTATCTCGCCCGCTGGACGAGCTCCCCACACGTGGTCGCCTATCAGCGGCGGTTTATGCGCGCTGCGCGTCACGTCAACGAGCCTCCGCCCTGATGGGCGACGGGGCGGAGAGGACGCTCTGAGGGCTCGGGAGCGAGCGGTCCCGGGGGGCTATTCGATCTCGGTCGGCGCCGTCGCCGATGCCGGAGTCGGGGAGCGGACCATCCTGATCGCCCGTCACGGCCGAACCGCCGACAATGCCGAAGGTCGGATCCTCGGTCGTGGCGACCCGCCACTCGATGCGGTCGGCGAACGGCAGGCGCACGAGCTTGCTGCCTCGCTCTTCTCCAGGCCGCCTGCGGCGATCTGGGCATCGCCGTTGCGGCGGGCGCGGGCGACCGCCGCGATCGTCGCCGAGAAGACGGCCCTGGAGCCCGTCGTCCTCGCCGACTTGATCGAGTCGAAGCGCGGCGCCTGGGAAGGCCGACTGCTCGCGGACATACGTGCGGCCGACCCTTCCGGATATGCGGCCTTCCTACGGGGGGAAGATGACTTCGCGTTTCCGGGGGGAGAATCCGTGGCTGAGCAGCGGAAGCGAGCATGGTCGGCGATATCGCGCATCGCCGAAGGCGCGATGCCTGCGCTGGCCGTCGCCCACGCGGGCACCATACGGTCGCTTCTTTCGACCGCCGGGGTCTACTTGGCGGAGGCCGACCTACCCCACGGCCGCATCGCGCTCGCCGTCGCCTGTCCGGAGGATGGCTGAACGAACCGGTCTGGGCAGACGGGCGCCGTCGCCCCCGAACGCAGATCGGTTGCCGGGCCCTCGTGACGAGGGCTACAATCGACCGATGCAC
The DNA here is from genome assembly GCA_035545115.1 of Solirubrobacterales bacterium. GTDB lineage: Bacteria > Actinomycetota > Thermoleophilia > Solirubrobacterales > 70-9 > VAYN01. Next base: position 6,338 of record DASZZB010000144.1, read on the forward strand.
AACCCGCTGCGCTCGGAGACGGACGTCTTTCACCTGGTCGTCGTCATCGTGGCGGCGGCGGTCCTCGTGGTCGCCCTGACGCTGATCACCCGACCGGTCTTCGGGATCCTCCTCGCCGCCCTCCTGATCGGCGTCGGCATCGGCCTCGCCTGGCGCGGCGCCCGCGGCGCCGAGCCGCGCACCGTCACCGCCGCGCACGCCGCCGACGGGACCCGCCGCATCCTCGTCGTCGCCAACCAGACCGCCGCCGGCCGTGAGCTGCTCGACGAGATCGCCAACCGCTGCCGCGGGCGCCGCTGCGAGGTGATGCTGGTCTCGCCGGCGCTGGTCGGCTCGCGCGCCGCCCAGTGGGCCTCCGACGTCGACGAAGGGATGGACCTCGCCCGCGAGCGGATGGCCCGCTCGGTCGCCGCCCTGCGCGAGGTCGGGGTGGAGGTCCGCGCCGAGCTCGGCGATCCCGACCCGAACATGGCGATCGAGGACGCCCTCCGCGTCTTCCCCGCCGACGAGATCGTGATCTCGACCCTGCCGCCCGAGCGGTCGCGCTGGCTCGAGCACGAAGTGGTCGAGCGCACCCGCCGCGAGGTCGACCTGCCGATGACCCACGTCGTCGTCGATCTCGACGCCGGGCCGGCGGCCACCGCGATGTGAGATCTTGCCGCGGTGCCGAGCGCCGCGACGCCCACCGGGATCGAGCTCCATTACGAGACGATCGGCTCGCCCGCCGACCCGCCGCTGCTGCTGGTGATGGGCTACGGCAGCCAGCTGATCGCCTGGCGCGGCTTCTCGGAGATGCTCGCCGCGGGCGGCCGCTTCGTGATCGAGTTCGACAACCGTGACTCGGGGCTCTCCTCGAAGCTCGACGGGGTCGAGGTCGACAGCGAGGCGGTGATGGCGGCGGCGCTGGCGGGCGACCTGGAGCGCGCCGCGGCGCTCGTCCCGTACACGCTGCGCGACCTCGCCGCCGACGGCTTCGCCCTGCTCGACTCGCTGGGGATCGAGCGCGCCCACCTGCTCGGCGCGTCGATGGGCGGCATGATCGCCCAGCAGATGGCGATCGAACGGCCCGAGCGGGTGCTCTCGCTGGTCTCGATGATGTCGACGACGGGCGAGCCCGAGGTCGGCCGGCCGACCGAGGAGGCGTTCGCCGCGCTGCTCACCCCGTCGCCGACCGAGCGCGACGCCTACATCGCGGCGAGCGCCGCCAAGATGATGGTCTGGGCCTCGCGCCGCTACGGCGATCTGGCCCGCGCCGAAGCCCTCGCCGCCGCGAGCTTCGACCGCTGCTTCTACCCGCAGGGGGTGACCCGCCAGTTCACCGCGATGCTGGCGAGCGGCTCGCGCGCCGACGGTCTCCGCGCCCTCGCCGTCCCGACCCTGGTGATCCACGGCCTCGACGACACCCTGATCCCGCCCGACGGCGGCGAGCGCACCGCCGAGCTGGTCCCGGGCGCGCGCCTGATGCTGGTCGAGGACATGGGGCACGACCGTCCCGAGCCGCTCTGGCCGCTGCTCACGGAGGCGATTCTTCGGCACACGCGAGCGGGCCGGGGTGGGGGGGTCGACTCCGTAAGGTGGGCGGATGGCTGCGGCAGCTGAGAAGGCACGGGCGCGGAATCGGCCGTTGCTCGTCGCGAGGGTGGAATCGGTCGCGCAGCTGACGCCGACGCTGCGGCGGGTGGTCTTCGGTGGCGAGGGGCTGGCCGGCTTCGAGGCGGGGGAGTTCAGCGACCACTACGTGAAGCTGCGGTTCCCGCGGCCGGGCGCGGGCGAGGAGGAGCGGCCGAAGGTCCGCACCTACACCGTGCGTGAGTGGGACGCGGGGCGCTCGCTGCTGACGATCGACTTCGTCGTCCACGGCGAGGAGGGCGTCGCCGGCGCCTGGGCCGCCGCGGCCGTGCCGGGCGACACGATCGAGCTGCGCGGCCCGGGCGGCGCCTACGCGCCGGACCCCGACGCCGCCTGGCACCTGATGGCCGGCGACATCAGCGTCGTCCCGGCGATCTCGGTCTCGCTTGCCCGGATCCCGCCCGGCGTCCCGGTCCACGCCTTCCTCCAGGTCCACGGCCCCGAGGAGGAGATCGAGCTCGACTCGCCCGGCGACCTCCACCTGCACTGGCTGCACGGCGACGCCGACGAGCAGATCGCCGAGGCGATCGCGGCGCTCGACTTCCCGCCCGGCGAGCCCCACGTCTTCCTCCATGGCGAGGCCACCGCGGTCCGCCTCGCCCGCCGCCACCTGGTCGGCGACCGCGGCGTCCCCGCCACCGCCCTCTCCGCCTCCGGCTACTGGAAGCGCACCCTCACCGACGAAGGCTGGCGCGAGGCGAAAGCCGAGTGGAACCGCCAGGTCGAAGCCGACACCGCCACCCCCGGTTGATGGGCCGAAAAGTCCTGATATAGCGGACTT
>DASZZB010000145.1:0-3696 GCA_035545115.1 Solirubrobacterales bacterium
GCTGGCCTTCGGGATCGGCACCTCCGAGGTCGAGCACGTCCTCGCCACCCAGTGCCTGGTGCAGAAGAAGCCGCGCACGATGCGGATCAACTACTCCGGCGAGCTGGGCTCCGGCGTCACGCCCAAGGACCTGATCCTGGCGACGATCGGCAAGCTCGGCACCGGCGGCATGACGGGCTTCGCGGTCGAGTTCGCGGGCCCCGCGGTCGAGGCGCTCTCGATGCCGGGCCGGATGACGATCTGCAACATGACGATCGAGGGCGGCGGCCGGGCGGGCATGATCGCCCCCGACGAGACGACCTTCGAGTGGGTCCGCGGCCGCCCCGGCGCGCCCGAGGATTTCGCCGCCGCCGAAGCTCGTTGGCGCGAGCTGCCGACCGAGGAGGGGGCGACCTTCGACCAGGAGGTCGACATCGACGCCGCCGACGTCTCGCCGATGGTCACCTGGGGGACCAACCCGGGGATGGTCGTCGAGGTCACCGACAGCGTCCCCGACCCGGCCGCGATCGATGCCCCGGCCGACCGCGAGGCGGCCGAACGCGCGCTCGCCTACATGGGCCTGACCGCGGGCACCCCGATGACCGAGGTCGCCCCGGAACGGGTCTTCATCGGCTCCTGCACCAACAGCCGCATCGAGGACCTGCGCGAGGCCGCCGCGATCGTCGACGGCCGCAAGGTCGCGAGCTCGGTCCGGGCGATGGTCGTCCCCGGCTCCCAGCAGGTCAAGAAGGCCGCTGAAGCCGAGGGCCTCGACGACGTCTTCCGCGGCGCCGGCTTCGAATGGCGCGAGGCGGGCTGCTCGATGTGCCTGGGCATGAACCCCGACACCCTCGCCGAAGGGGAGCGCTGCGCCTCGACCTCGAACCGCAACTTCGAGGGGCGCCAGGGCAAGGGCGGGCGCACCCACCTGGTCAGCCCGAGGATGGCGGCGGCCGCCGCGGTCGAGGGACATTTCGTCGACATCAGAGATTGGAGCTGAAGATGAGGCCGATCGACGTGATCGAAGGCAAGGTGTCGGTGCTCGACCGCAACGACGTCGACACCGACCAGATCATCCCCAAGCAGTTCCTGAAGCGGGTCGAGCGGACCGGCTTCGGCGAGTTCCTCTTCTACGACTGGATCCGCGACGGGGAGATCGAGCTGGAGCCGAACCCGATCCTGGTGGCGGGGCGCAACTTCGGCTGCGGCTCCTCGCGCGAGCACGCCCCCTGGGCGCTCGAGGACTTCGGCTTCGAGGCGATCGTCGCGCCCTCCTTCGCCGACATCTTCTACGCCAACTGCACCAAGATCGGCCTCCTGCCGGCGATCGTCGACGAGGCCCACTGCAAGCTGATCGCGGAAGCGGGCGAGGCGCGGATCGACGTCGACGACGAGACGATCGACTGTGCCGCGGGCGTCTTCCCGTTCCAGGTCGAGCCCGACGTCAAGCACCGGCTGCTGAACGGGCTCGACGACATCGGCATCACCCTGCAGAACATCGCCGCGATCGACGACTACGAGGCGTCCGGCCGCGCCCAGGGCCCGGTCACGACGAGCATCTGAGGGGGTGAGCGATGGCCGAGTCGAGGACCCGCGACTGGGACGCCGCCACCTACCAGCGCGTCGCCCTTCCCCACGAGGACTGGGCGCGGGCCGTCCTCGACCGGCTCGGCCTCGCGGGCGACGAGACCGTCCTCGACGCGGGTTGCGGCAGCGGTCGCACGACCGCGATCCTGATCGAGCGGATACCCGACGGGCGCGTGATCGCGGTCGACGGCTCTCCCTCGATGGTCGAGAAGGTGGGGGAGGTGCTGCGGCCGCAGGACACCGCGATCGTCGGCGACCTCACCCAGCTGCAGCTCGAGGAGCAGGTCGACGCGGTCTTCTCGACCGCGGTCTTCCACTGGATCCTCGACCACGAGGCGCTCTTCGCGCGGCTGCGGGCGGCGCTCCGCGACGGTGGCCGCCTCGCGGCGCAGTGCGGCGGTGAGGGCAACATCGACGCCTTCCGCACCGCCGGGGAGGAGGTCGCGACGCGCGAGCCCTATGCGCAGTACCTGGGCGGCATCGAGGGCCTCTGGAACTACGCCGGGCCGGAGGAGACCGAGGAGCGCCTGCGCGCCGCGGGCTTCGCCGACGTCCGCTGTTGGCTCGAGCCCTGGCCGGTCGACCCACCCGAGCCGGTCGTCTTCGCCAGGACCGTCTGCCTCGGCGCCCACGTCGAGCGCCTCCCCGAGGAGCTCCGCGACCGCTTCGTCGCCGACGTCCTCGCCGCCCAGCCGAGCCCGCTGCGCCTCGACTACATCCGCCTCAACATCGAAGCCACCGCCGCCTGACGGTGTTGATGGGCCGAAAAGTCCTCTATATCAGGACTTTTCGGCCCATCAACACGGAGTAGAGTGCGGCGCCGTGCCTGAGGTGCCCCGCATAGTCGTCCTGCCCGGCGACGGGATCGGCCCCGAGATCGTCGCCGCGGCCCGCGAGGTCCTCGACTCGCTCGGCGACTTCAGCTATGACGAGCGCCTGATGGGGGGCTGCTCGATCGACGCCAACGGCGTCGCCCTCACCGACGAGGTGCTGGACGCCTGCAAGGCTGCCGACGCGGTGCTGCTGGGCGCGGTCGGCGGGCCGAGATGGGACACCACCAATCCCGACGACCCGCGCCCCGAGCAGGGCCTGCTCGGACTGCGCAAGGGAATGGGCCTCTTCGCCAACCTGCGCCCGGTCCGCCCGAGCCCGGCGCTGATGGGGGCCAGCCCGCTGCGCGAGGAGCGCATCTCCGGCACCGACCTGCTGGTCGTCCGTGAGCTGACCGGCGGCATCTACTTCGGCGACTCCGGCCGCAGCGGCGACACCGCCCACGACACCTGCGAATACGACGCGGGCGAAATCGAGCGGATCGCCCGCACCGCCTTCGAGGCCGCGCGCACGCGCGCCGAGGGCTCCGGCGCGCCCGGATCGTCAACAGGGCCAAAGGTCACCTCGATCGACAAGGCCAACGTGATGGAGACCTCGCGGCTCTGGCGCGAGGTCGTCACCCGCGTCGCCCCCGAGTACGAGGACGTGACGCTCGAGCACCTGCTGGTCGACAACGCCGCGATGCAGCTGGTCTCGCGCCCCGCCGACTTCGACGTGATCGTCGCCGAGAACCTCTTCGGCGACATCCTCAGCGACGAGGCGGCGATGCTGACCGGCAGCCTCGGGATGCTCCCCTCGGCCAGCCTCGGCGCCGACGGCGCCCCCGGACTCTTCGAGCCGGTCCACGGCTCCGCCCCCGACATCGCGGGCAAAGGCATCGCCAACCCGCTCGCCACCTTCCTCTCGGCGGCGATGATGCTGCGCCACGGCCTCGCTCGCCCCGACGAGGCGGCGCGGATCGAGGCGGCGGTCGACGCCGTCCTCGAAGCCGGCCTGCGCACCCCCGACCTGGCCGGCGGGCCCGCCTCACCACCGCCGATGGTGGACGTGCCCGCCGCGGTCGAGGTCGGCACCGCGGAGATGACCGCCGCGGTGATCGAGGCGCTGCGCCAGGACTAGGGCGCCGTCACCGCCCAGAGACCGGCGGCGAGGAAGTCGCCTTTGCTTTCTTTCTTGGCTTTGACGGCGAGGCCGATGCCGAGCCGGTTGAGCGTGTCGACGGTCAGCGCCGTGGTCGCCGTGCCTTCCAGGTTGGTTTCGGTGGTCGCGTAGATGCAGAGCCAACCCGCCGCCGCGGCC
>DASZZB010000146.1:0-12440 GCA_035545115.1 Solirubrobacterales bacterium
AGTGAACCTATGGCTAACCAAGGTCGACCGCGACTCGGCGGAGTTAACGCAGGTCGACCGCGCCCGGGGGCGGCGGGAGGACCGGGATGGCGGGCGCTCCCCGGGGGCAGCTAGGCGGAGCGCTTGCGGTAGGAGGCGACCGGGGGGGCGATCGCGCGGATCTCGGCGAGGAGGCGGGCCGCGAGGTCACCGGGCTCCTCGTCGGGGCGCGGCTGGCCGCCCGCCGGGTCGAAGAAGCGGACGGTGATCTGCGGCCGGCGCGGGAAGCCGGTGAGGTCGGCGGTGCCGGTGACGGCTACGCAGCTGACGTGCGCCTCGGGGACTTCGAGCGCCAGCCGCCCGACGCCGCTGCGGGCGCGCATCACGCGGCCTTGCGAGCGCGTGCCCTCGGGGAAGACGCCGACGCAGGAGCCGCCGCGCAGCGCCTCCACCGCGGCGGCGAGCGCCTGCGCGTCGCCGGCACCGCGGACGATCGGGATCTGGCCCATCCCGTTCAGCACCGGGGCGAGACCCTTGACGTCCCAGAGCGACGATTTGGCGAGCGCCCGGATCATCCGCCGGCGGCGTGCCGCGACGCCGATCATCACCGGGTCCCAGTGGCTGTCGTGGTTGCCGACGACGAGCAGCGGCCCGCTCGCGGGCAGCGACTCGACGCCGCTCACCTCGAGCCGCGCCCAGCGGGCGACCGGAAGGTTTACGGCCATCGCAATGCGGTAGGTGCGGGTGGGCTCTCGCATCGGGGCGGCGGAAGCGTAGTCGCCCCGGCCCGCCGACCGTCGTGAAGTCGACGTAGTCGGCACCCGCAAATTACGAACTAAAGTGTCCGCGTGCCCCAGAAGCCACTCGAGTTGATCCTTGCCAGGAACCTGATGTCGGCGCTCTCGACGCCGGCCTTCCTGGTCGACGAGGGCGGCCTGCTCGTCTTCTACAACGAGGCCGCCGGGACGCTGCTCGGCAAGGGCTTCGAGGAGGTCGGGCATGTCGGCCCGAGCGAGTGGGGCGGGCTCTTCGGCCCCTACGACGGGGCCGGTGAGACGATCGCCTACGAGGACCTGCCGCTGGTGCGGGCGGTGCGCGCCGGCCGCCCCGCCCACGCCCGCTTCGGCGTCCGCGCCTTCGACGGCCAGGTCCGCCCGGTCGAATGCTCGGCCTTCCCGATCCTCACCCCGCACGGCTCCCGGGGCGCGATCGCGATCTTCTGGCCGGTCGACGACGATCGGCCCGCGGAGGTCGACGCCGCGGGCGCCGCCGCGAACGGGGCGCCACGGTGAAGGTCGACCTCTGGGGGACCCGCGGCTCGGTCCCCTCCCCCGGCCCGGAGACGATCCGCTATGGCGGCAATACGAGCTGCGTCGGCGTCACCCTCTCCGACGGCTCGCTGCTCGCCCTCGACGCCGGCACCGGGATCCGCAACCTCGGCCTCGGCCTCCCCGCCGAGACGACGCGCCTCCACATCCTCCTCACCCATCTGCACCTCGACCACATCCAGGGGCTCGTCTTCTTCGAGCCGCTCTTCCGCTCGCAGGCCGAGATCGTGATCTGGGGGCCGGCCTCGCCGGACGCCAGCCTGCGCGACCGGATCGCCCGCTACATCTCGGCGCCGCTCTCGCCGGTCGAGGTGCGCGAGCTGCCCTGCGACGTCTCCTTCCGCGCCTCCCCTGAGCAGTGGGAGATCGGCTCGGCCCGGATCACCGCCGCCTCGGTCGCCCACCGCGGCCCGACGCTCGGCTACCGGGTCGAGGACGCAGGCGCCTCGCTCGCCTACATCCCCGACCACGAGCCGGCGCTCGGCGCCGACCTGGAGGCGCTCGAGCCGGAGTGGATCTCCGGCTTCGCCCTCGCCGCGGACGCCGACCTGCTGATCCACGACGGCCAGTACGCCGACGACGAGTACCCCCACCACCTCGGCTGGGGCCACTCGGCGCTCTCCGACTCGCTGACCTTCGCGCGGCGCACCGGGGCGCGGCGGACCGTCCTCTTCCACCACGACCCGATGCACTCCGACGAGTGGCTCGACGCGCACGGGGAGCGGGCCGCGGCCGGCTGGCGGGCGGGCGGCGGGGCTCCCGGCGGGGTCGAGCTCGGCCGCGAGGGGACGAGCTACTCGATCGATCCCGCGGGCGGCGAATCCGCCCTCGTCGACGAGCCTGACACCGCGACGCACCCCGGCGCCGCAGCGCGGTCCCTGGCGCCACGATGAGCGCGATCGACACCGCCCCGATCGATGCGGCGGCGGCGTCCTCCGAGCTGATCGCCCGCGCCCACGCCAAGGCGAGCGACGCCCACGCCGGACAGATCCGCACCGGCAGCGGCGGCCTCCCCTACATCGAGCACCCGCGGATGGTCGCCGCGACGCTCGCCGAGCGCGGCTACGACGAGACGACCGTGGCGGCGGCGCTCCTGCACGACGTCGTCGAGGGCTCCGACACGACGGTCGCGGAGCTGCGCGCCGAATTCGGCGACGCGGTGGCCGCCCTGGTCGCCACCCTCTCCGACGACGAGTCGATCGAGCCCTACCGCGAGCGCAAGGACGAGCACCGTGACCGGGTCGCCCGCGTCGACGGCGACGCCCTGGCGATCTACGCCGCCGACAAGCTGGCCAACCTCACCACGCTGCACGCGGCGATCGAGAGCGAAGGCATGCGGGTCGCCGAGGAATACGACGTGCCGCTCCCGCTCAAGCTGGAAGTCTGGGAAGCCGACGCCGCGATGCTGGCCGTCGCGGCGGCCGACCTGCCGCTGCGCGACCGACTCGACGCCGCGATCAGCCGTCTCGCGGCGGATCTAGAAGCGGCAGGCCCTCGTCCCGGTAGCTGAGCCGGCGCCGCAGCGGCAGCACCGCCCAGAGCAGCAGGAACATCGTCAGCACCAGCGTCGTCGTCACCACGGTCGTCGCCACGGTGCCGAAGAGGACGTTGGTGATCAGCATGATCGCGCAGGTCATCGCCAGCGCCAGCACCGCCAGGCCGACGATCGCCAGCCGGTTGGCGATGAAGACGAGCCGGCCCTTCTGCTGGTAGCGGAAGGTGAGCCGGTGGTAGGCCGAGGGCGCGATCAGGAGCGCCGCCGACAGCGCCGTGAGGAGGAGGGTGGCGAAGTAGGCCCGCTTGTCGAAGGCGCTCGTTTTGGAGAAGTTCTGCTGGAACGGGACCGCGAGCAGGAAGGCGAACAGCACCTGCACCCCGGGCAGGGCCACCCGCAGCTCCTGCAGGAGCTCGCCGAGGTTGCGGTCGAGCCGCTCGGCCTCGGTCTCGTCGCGGCCCGATGGTCGGCCTTCGGGGCCGCGGTCGTTTTCCTCTCGGTCCCGGTCGGACACGGTCCGACCATACGACGCGCGGCGGGCGTTCGCAGAAATGGTCGCTATGCGGCCATAACTGCGAACTCGCCGGGGCGGGGCGACATACGATGCCGCGATGGGACGGCTCGCGGTCATCCTCGGCTCCAACGCGCTCGGCCCAGGCGGCGAGGAGATCACGGCGGCGGCGGCCGAGCACGGGGCGGCGGTGGTGCAGCGCCACGGCAGCGCCGAGGCCTACGTCCTCCCCCACGAGATCGACCACGCCGCCAACCTGCGGCCGCTGGTCGAGCAGGGCTGCGACCGGGTGCTCGCCGTGGCCTCGGTCGGCAGCCTCCGCACCAACCTGCCGGTCGGCAGCTTCGTCTGCCCCGACGACTTCATCGCCCTCCACGTCGGCGTCTCGATCTTCGACGACACCCGCGCCCACACCGCCCCCGGCTTCACGGCCCGCTGGCGCGGCGAGCTGCTCGCCGCCTGGGCCGAGGACGGCGAGGCGCCGGTCGACGGCGGCGTCTACTGGCAGACGGTCGGGCCCCGTTTCGAGACGCCGGCCGAGATCCGGATGATCGCCGCGCACGCCGACGTGGTCGGGATGACGATCGCCGCCGAGTGCGTCGTCGCCGGTGAGCTCGGCCTCGAGTACGCGGCGATCTGCGTCGTCGACAACCTCGCCAACGGGCTCGCCGAAGGCGAGCTGAGCGTCGCCGAGATGGAAGCCGATCGACTGATCCACGCGGCGGCGCTGCGCGACGGCCTCGCCGCCGTCCTGCCACGGCTCGGCGCGGTCGGGCGTTGAGCGCGCTGGTCGTCACCGACGCGCGCCTCGGCGGCGAGCGGGTCGGGCTGCGCTGCGCCGCGGACGGGACGATCGCCGCGCTCGGCCCCGACGTCGCCGCCGCCCCCGGCGAGGAGGCGATCGACGCCGCCGGCGCGATCCTCACGCCGCCGCTGGTCAACGGCCACACCCACGGCGCGATGACCCTCTTCCGCGGCTCCGGCGGCGACCTGCCGCTGATGCCCTGGCTGGAAGAGCGGATCTGGCCGGTCGAGGCGAAGCTCGAGCCCGACGACGTCTACTGGGGGGCGCGGCTCGCCTGCCTGGAGATGATCCGCTCCGGCACCACCCGCTTCTGGGACATGTACTGGCACCCGGAGGCGACGGCGCGGGCGGTGGCGGACGCCGGGCTGCGGGCGACGATCGGCGCTCCGCTCTTCGACAAAGGGCGCGACGCGGACGCGATGCGCGACTCGGCGCGCGAGAGCCTGGCGATGCTGGAGGGCCTCGGCGGCCCGATCTCCGCCTCGCTGGCGCCGCACTCGATCTACATGGTCAGCGAGGAGTCGCTCGCCTTCATCGCCGCGCTCTCCGCCGAGCGCGACGCGCCGGTCCAGATCCACCTCTCCGAGACGGCGCCCGAGGTCGAGGACTGCATCGCCGCGCATGGGCGCCGCCCCGCCGCCTACCTCGACGAGCTCGGCCTGCTGACCGAGCGCACCGTGCTCGCCCACGGCGTCTGGCTCGACGAGGACGAGCTGGCGCTGGTCGCGGCGCGCGGGGCCACCGTCGTCTCCAACCCGGCGGCGAACATGAAGCTGGCGGTCGGGAGGGTCTTCCCGTACCCGGGGGCGCGGGCGGCCGGGGTCCGGGTCGGGCTCGGCACCGACGGCGCTGGCTCCAACGACTCGCTCGACCTGCTCGGCGACCTGAAGCTGTTCGCGCTCGCCCAGCGCCACGCCGCCGCCGATGCGACCGCGATCCTCGCCGCCGACGCCTGGGACGTGGCGACCGGCGCCGCGGCGCCGCTACTCGGCGCCACCCCGCTCGCGGTCGGCGCCCCCGCCGACTTCCTCCTGCTCGACCCGGCCGCCCCGGAGCTGGCGATCGGCGACCTCGCCGCCGATCTCGTCTACGCCGCCGACCGCACCGCGGTCGACACCGTCGTCGTCGCCGGACGCGTCCTGATGCGCGGCGGCGTCCAGCCGGAGCGCGACGAGGTCGTCGCCAAGGCGCGCGAGCGCGCCGCGGGCCTCGGGCTTTAGACAAGAGATTCCGGGACGAGGACAGAGGGCGCCCGGTGCGCCTGCGGGGAAACCCGACGTCTGTCACGACGATGTCACGTCTTTAACGGTCAGAAATCTGCACGGATAGTTATCCGCGTATGGGACGGTTTTCTATACGTGCAGTTTCCTGACCGTTCCCGCCCGAAACCTCGGCCGGGGCCCGCCGCGTGGGGGAACGATACCCCCTAGGGGTATATGCTACGGTCCATCCATGGCCGTGGGCTACAAAACCGACAAGGACGCGCTCCTCAAACGGCTCGCCCGGATCGAGGGGCAGGTGCGGGGGGTGTCGCGGATGGTCGAGGAGGAGCGGTACTGCATCGACGTGCTCACCCAGATCGGGGCGATCGAGGCGGCGCTCGACAAGGTCGCGCTGGGGCTGATCGACGAGCACACCCGCCATTGCGTGCTCGGCGCCGAGGGCGCGGAGCGGATCGAGAAGGTCGACGAGCTGGTCGCCGCGCTGGGCCGCTTCGTCGGCCGCTGAGGGCCCGGAGGAACCGATGCCGGTCATCGAAAAGATCTGGGAAGGGCTCGAAAGCTCCCTGCTGATGGCCTACGAGGTCTGGTGGGCGCTGGTGATCGGCTTCGCGATCTCCGGCATCGTCCAGGCGTGGGTGCCGCGGGCGCGGATCGAAGGCGCCCTCTCCGGCACCGGGCTGGTGCCGGTCGCCAAGGCGACCGGGCTCGGCGCCGCCTCCTCGTCCTGCTCCTACGCGGCGATCGCGATCGCCCGCTCGCTCTTCGCCAAGGGGGCCTCGGCGATCACCGCGCTCGCCTTCCAGTTCGCCTCCACCAACCTGGTCTGGGAGCTCGGCCTCGTCCTCTGGGTGCTGATCGGCTGGCAGTTCACGCTCGCCGAGTTCGTCGGCGGCCTCGTCCTGATCGTGCTGATGGCGGTGCTGCTGCGCCGCTTCGTCTCGCCGAAGCTGGAGCAGGAGGCGCGCCGCCACGCCCAGGGGGCCGCCGGGGAAGATGAGCACGACCACGGCGGGTGTGGCCACACGCACGGCGATGAACATGGCTCCGCCGGGCCCGAGCGCTCCTTCCGCGAGTCGGTCCGCTCGGCCGAGGCCTGGGACGAGGTCGCCGCCAACTTCCGCATGGACTGGGCGATGCTGTGGAAGGAGATCGCCCTCGGCTTCCTCCTCGCCGGCTTCATCGGCCTGCTCGGCGACGATTTCTTCAACGTCCTCTTCATCACCGACGCGCCGCCGCTCCTGCGCACGCTCGAGAACGTCGTCGTCGGCCCGCTGATCGCCGTCCTCAGCTTCGTCTGCTCGGTCGGCAACGTGCCGCTGGCGGCGGTGCTCTGGTCGGGCGGGATCGGCTTCGGCGGGGTCGTCGCCTTCCTCTTCGCCGACCTGATCGTGATCCCGATCGTGCTCGCCTATCGCAAGTACTACGGCGCCGGGTTCGCGCTGCGGATCACCGCGCTGATGCTGGTCACGATCATCCTCGCGGCGCTGATCGTCGACGGCGTCTTCGGCCTCCTCGGCCTCGTCCCGACCGGTCCCCGCCCCAGCCGCACCGACGTCTTCGGCTCGGTGCAGCTCGACTATAAGCTGGTCCTCGACGCGATCGCCACGGCGATCTTCCTCACCCTGATGTATCGGTCCCGCCATGGAGGGGTATAGGCTCGCCCCAAGTGCCCTCCGCGGAGGCGACCGAACAGTCCCAGGGCGGAGCTTCCTCCGTCGTCTACCACGGCGCTACCAAGCGGTACGCCCACTCGTCGGCCCCCGCCGTCGACCGCCTCGATCTCGAGGTCGCGGCGGGTGAGATCTGCGTCCTCGTCGGTCCCTCCGGCTGCGGCAAGACGACCTCGATGCGGATGGTCAACCGGATGGTCGAGCTGACCGAGGGCGACATCCTGGTCGGCGGCGAGTCGGTGCGCAAGCGCGACGCGGCGAGGCTGCGGCGGGAGATCGGCTACGTGATCCAGCAGGTCGGCCTCTTCCCGCACCGCACGATCGCCCAGAACGTCGCCACCGTGCCGCAGCTGCTCGGCTGGGACAAGGAGCGGATCCGCGCCCGCACCGTCGAGCTGCTCGAGCTGGTCGGGCTCGATGCCGACCTCGCCGACCGCTATCCGGTGCAGCTGTCCGGCGGCCAGCAGCAGCGGGTCGGCGTCGCCCGGGCGCTCGCCGTCGACCCGCCGGTGATGCTGATGGACGAGCCGTTCGGGGCGATCGACCCGATCAGCCGCGAGCGCCTGCAGAACGAGTTCCTCCGCCTGCAGGCGGAGATCCGCAAGACGGTCCTCTTCGTCACCCACGACATCGACGAGGCGATCAAGATGGGCGACCGGATCGCGATCATGCACGAGCAGGGTCGGGTCGAGCAGTACGCGACGCCCGCCGAGCTCCTGATGTCCCCGGCCAACGAGTTCGTCGAGGACTTCGTCGGCGCCGACCGCGCCCTGAAGCGTCTCTCTCTGATGCGGGTCGGCGACATCAACCTCTGGAAGGCGCCGAACGCGCGGCCCGGACAGTCGACCGCCGAGGTCCGCGCCGAGCTCGACGCCCCCGACGTCGAGGTCCCCTACGCGCTGCTCGTCGATGCCGAGGACCGGCCGCAGGGCTGGCTGACCGAGCGCGACCTCGCCGCCGACACCGTCCCCGCCACCGCCGACGCGCCGCTCGGGCCGGTGCTTGAAACCCGCGACGTGATGCGCGACGCGCTCGCCGACCTGCTGCAGGGCGAGTCGATGTACGCGCCGGTGGTCGACCACCGCGGCCGCATCGCGGGGATCCTCTCGGTCGAGATCATCTCCGAGTTCCTCGCCTCGCCGGTGGCGAAGACCGAAGAGCACGATGCCGTGGAGCGGCCCCAGTGATCGGCGCGCTCGTGGGGATGCCGCTCGCCGCGGTCGGGGAAGTCGGCGAAGGCTTCTTCAAGGAACGCAGCGTGGAAACGCTGGGCTGCGTCGCCCGCTCGAGCCATCTCTTCTGCGGCGAATGGGCGCGCGAACACCTTCACGAATTCGCCACGCCCGCCCTCGAACAGCTCGAGATGGTGGTGATCTCGGTCCTGATCGGCTTTGCGGTCGCCTTTCTGCTCGCCTTGCTCGCGCGCCGCTTCCGTTACCTCGAGCCCCCACTCCTGGCCGGCACCGGCATCCTCTTTGCGATCCCCAGCGTCGCCTTTTTCATCCTGCTGCTGCCGATCACCGGCCGCGGCCGCGAGACCGCGATCGTCGCGCTCAGCGCCTACACCCTGCAGATCATCTACCGCAATGTGCTGGTCGGCCTCCACAACGTCCCCGAGTCGGCCAAGGACGCCGCCCGCGGGATGGGCCTCACCAATCGTCAGATCCTCTGGAAGGTCGAGATCCCGCTCGCGATCCCCGAGATCGTCGCCGGGCTACGAGTCGCGGTGGTCTCGACGATGGCGATCGCGACTCTGGCGGTGCTGGTGAACGCCGGTGGACTCGGGGCCAAGATCTACGGCAGAGGGCTGCTCACGTTCCCGACCACGATCATCCTCGCCGGTGTGATCGCGATCGTGCTGGCGCTGCTGCTCGACGCGGTCCTACTCGCCGTCCAGCGGCTGATCACGCCGTGGCGAAGAGCCGAAGCGGCCGCATGAACGGGCTCCTCCCCCACTCCCTGCTGGCTGATTTCGGCGGCGCCTTCGAATTCATCTTCCAAAAGCAGGTGTCGAACGTGACCGGCGGTCACAAGGTCGGCGGCTTCGGCAAAGTGGCGGAATTGGCGCTCACCCAGATCGAGTTGAGTGTCGTATCGCTGACCGTGGCGATCCTCGTCGCCGTGCCGATCGGCCTCTACTTCGGCCATAGAGGCACCGGCGAAGCCCTTGCGATCGGCCTGGGCAATGCCAGCCGCGCCGTGCCCGAGCTGGCGGTGATAGCCCTGCTGGCCGCGGTGGTCGGCGTCGGCTTCGAGACGCTCACCGTCACTCTGGCCCTGCTCGGCATCCCGCCGATCCTCACCAACACCTTCACCGGCATCCGTCAGGTGGACCGTGCTTCGGTCGAGGCGGCCCGCGGGATCGGCATGACCGAGTTCGAGATCCTTCGCAAGGTCGAGCTGCCGATGGCGGTCCCGGGCGTGATGTCGGGGGTGCGCACCTCCAGCATCAACGTCATCGCGACCGCCACGATCGCGCCGCTCGCCGGTGTGGTGACGCTCGGCGCTTTCATCCTCAACGAAAACGTGTACGGCCCCAATGGCGTCCTCGCCGGGGCGATCGTGACCGCAATCGTCGCACTGATCTTCGAGTTCGCCTTGGCAGGGCTGCAGCGGCGACTCACTTCCAAGGGCCTGCGGTTGCAGGCCCAGTGATCCGTCCAACACACACAAGGAGGCACGCAGTGAGGTTCAACCACAAAAGGCCACTGATGGCACTCGCGATGTTGGTGGCAGCGCTGGCGCTGGCGGTCGGCATCTCGGCCTGCGGCAGCGGCTCGAGCACCACCTCGGCGGAAAGCACCGAAGCCGAAGGCGGCGAAGGGACCGGCGGCGAAGCCGGGACGATCACCTCGAATCCGGCCAACGCCAAGGTCAGCCTGACGATCGGCTCGAAGAATTTCCCCGAACAGGAAATCCTCGGCGAAATCTATACGCAGGCCCTGCAGGCGGCGGGCTACAAGGCGAAGAGCGACCTCAGCCTCGGCTCCGAAACGGTGGCCCTGAAGACGCTGAAGGCGGGCAAGATCTCCGGCTACCCGGAGTATGCCTCGACCGCCCTCACCGCCTTCTTCGGCCTCGAACCGGAAGAAGTCCCGTCCGGCGCCACGGCGGCCTGGGAAAAGTCGAACGAAGAATTCGAAAAGGAAGGCCTGACGGCGTTCGAGCCCACTCCGTTCGCCAGTGCGAACGCGGTCGGGACGCTGAAATCGACGGCGGAAAAGTACCACCTGAAAACCATCTCCGACCTCGAAGGCGTGAGTGAAAAGCTCAGCCTCTACGGCTCCCCCGAGTGCGAAGAACGGATCGACTGCCTGGCCGGGCTCGAAAAGTATTACGGGCTGAAGTTCAAGGAATTCAAGCCCGTCGACATCGAACTCCGGTACACCGTCCTCGAAAAGGGACAGGCCGATCTCTCGATCCTCTTCACCACCGACCCGCAGCTTGCCGCGGAGAGTGAAAAGTTCGTCATCCTCGAAGACGACAAGCACGTCTTCCCGGCGGGCAACGTGATCTTCGTGACCTCGAAGAAGGTCGCCGAAGAAGCCGGGCCCGACTACCAGCAGACGATCGAAGACGTCCAGAAGGGACTGACCCTGAAGGTGATGCAGGAGCTCGACGCCCGCGTCGAACTCGAACGCCAGTCACCGAAGGAAGCCGCCGCCGCCTACCTGGAATCGGCCGGCTACGTCGAATAGGCCAGCTGTCGCCGGGCGGCGCGGGTGGAGATCACCCGCGCCGCCCAGGCGGCGCTGAGGCCGGAGATGCCGGCGAGGACCAGCGCGACGCGCGGGTCGTAGGCTTCGGCCAGCCAGCCGGTGAGTGGGCCGCCGATCGGCGTCGAGCCGAGGAAGACGATCGAGAAGAGGGCCATCACGCGGCCCCGCATCTCGGCCGAGACGGCGAGCTGGATCGTCGAGTTGACCGCCGAGACGAAGATCACCGCGGCGGCACCGAGCGCCGCCAGCATGATCGCCTCACCGACCAGGTCGGGCATCGCCGCGGCGAGCAGCGCGGCGATCCCGAAGGCGAGCGAGGCGGCGGCGATCACGCCCGCCCCGGTCTCGCCGCGGTTGCCGTTGACCAGCGCCGCGACGATCGAGCCGGCGCCCATCGCCGAGACCAGCACCGCGTAGGAGCCGGCGCCGCCGCCGAAGCTGAACTTGGCGAGCAGCGGCAGGGCGACCTGGAAGTTGAAGCCGAGCGTCCCGACCAGCGCCATCAACGCCAGCGGCACCGCCAGCTCCGGGGTGCGGCGGACGTGGCGGAGCCCCTCGCGGATCGCCCCCGACTTGCGCACGGCGGGCGGCGGCGTCTGCAGGGTGCGCGGGTCCATCGACCAGAGCGCCGCGATCATCGCGACGAAGGTGAGCAGGTTGATGCCGAAGCAGGGGACGACGCCGAAGCCGGCGATGATCAACCCGGCGAGCGCCGGCCCGGCGATCCGCGCCGTCTCGATGATCACGCTGTTGAGGCTGACCGCGTTGACCAGCCGGTCGGGGCCGACCATCTCGATCACGAAGCTCTGCCGGGTCGGGTTGTCGACGCAGTTGACGGTGCCGAATCCGAAGGCGGCGACGTAGATCATCCACGGCTGCACGACGTGGGCGGCGGTGACGAGGAAGAGCCCCGCCGCCGGCAGCATCATCAGCGACTGGGTGACGAAGAGCAGCCGCCGCTTCGGCAGCCGGTCGGCGAGCAGGCCGCCGTAGGCGCCGAACAGCAGCATCGGCAGGAACTGCAGCGCGGTGGTGAGGCCGACCGCGAAGCCGGAGTCGGTGAGCGTCAGCACGAGCCACAGCGCGGTGACGTTCTGCATCCAGTTGCCGGAGAGGGAGATCACCTGGCCGGCGAAATAACGCCGGTAGTTGGGCACCTCGAGCGAGTTGAACGAGCGTCGCAGGGCCGTCGTCAACCCTGCTCATCCTCCCGCATCCGTTCGAGCAGCTCGGCGGCGCGGGCCAGCGTCTCGACCTCGTCGGGCTCGAGCTTGCGCAGGCGGCGCGCCAGGTAGGCGCTCTTGCGGCGGCGCAGGCGCGCCAGCCGCTCGCGCCCGGCGGCCGAGACGGCGACCAGGAAGCTGCGGCCGTCGGCCGGGTCGGGGGTGCGTTCGATCAGCCCCTCCCGCTCGAGGCAGCCCAGCGTCCGCGTCATCGAGGGCCGTTTGACCCGCTCGATCTCGGCCAGCTCGCTCGGCGTGAGCGGGCCGGCGCGGTTGATCGTCGCCAGCGCCGCGGTGGTCGCCGGGGAGACCCCGATCTCCACCGCCGCCTCCTGGCGGAGCGCCCGCGAGGTGCGGGTGATCGCGTCCCGCAGGCGGGTCGCGGTGTCGTTGAGCGAGGTGTCGGTGGTCCGGGTCGTCATATAAACGTTAGCCTTGCTAATTAGCCTAGCAAACTACCTGTCCCTGGATGGGAGTGGCTGCATGG
>DASZZB010000147.1:0-10090 GCA_035545115.1 Solirubrobacterales bacterium
TTACCTCCGCATAGCGCAGCTAACTGCGAACGCCACCGAGGACGGGAGCGAGGACGTGGACGGGGACGGGGACGAGGCCCCGGGCGAAGCTTCTAGGCGCCGAGTCGCCGCTCGAGCGCCTCGAGCTGGGCGCTCACCTCGGTCGGGAGCCGGTCGCCGAATTTGGCGAGGTGCTCCTTCACCTGGGGCAGCTGCTCGCGGTAGAGCTTGTCGTCGACGGCGAGCAGCTCGCGCAGGGCCTCGTCGGTGATGTCGAGGCCGTCGGTGTCGATGGCCTCCGGGGTCGGCAGGTTGCCGATCGCGGTCTCGACCGCCGCGCCTTCGCCGGCGCAGCGACGGAAGACCCAGGCGAGCACCCGGCTGTTCTCGCCGAAGCCGGGCCAGAGGAACTTGCCGTCGTCGTCTTTGCGGAACCAGTTGACGTAGAAGATCTTCGGCAGCCGGGCGCCGTCCACCTTGCCGATCTTGATCCAGTGGGCGAAATAGTCGGCCATGTTGTAGCCGCAGAAAGGCAGCATCGCCATCGGGTCGAAGCGCAGTTCGCCGACGTTGCCGGCCGCGGCGGCGGTCTTCTCCGAGGACATCGTCGCCCCCATGAAGACGCCGTGCTCCCAGTCGAACGCTTCGCTCACCAGCGGCACCGCGCTGGCGCGGCGGCCGCCGAAGAGGAAGGCGTCGATCGGCACCCCGGCCGGGTCCTCCCACTCCGGGGCGATCGACGGGCACTGTCCGGCGGGCGTGGTGAAGCGGGCGTTCGGATGGGCGGCGGTGACGTCCGACTCCGGCGTCCAGTCGTTGCCGTGCCAGTCGATCGCGTGCGCGGGCGGCTCGCCGGTCATCCCCTCCCACCAGACGTCGCCGTCGTCGGTCTTGGCGCAGTTGGTGAAGATCGAGTTGCGCTCGATCGACTCCATCGCGTTCGGGTTGGTCTTGTGGCCGGTGCCCGGCGCGACGCCGAAGAAGCCCGCCTCGGGGTTGACCGCGTGGAGGCGGCCGTCGTCGCCGAATTTCATCCAGGCGATGTCGTCGCCGACCGTCTCGACCTTCCAGCCGGGCAGGGTCGGGATCAGCATCGCCAGGTTGGTCTTGCCGCAGGCCGACGGGAAGGCGCCGGTCACGTACTTCACCTCGCCCTCGGGCGAGGTCAGTTTGAGGATCAGCATGTGCTCGGCGAGCCAGCCTTCGTCGCGCGCCATCACCGAGGCGATCCGCAGCGCGAAGCACTTCTTGCCGAGCAGCGCGTTGCCGCCGTAGCCGGAGCCGAAGGACCAGATTTCACGCGTGTCCGGGTAATGGACGATGTACTTGTTGGCCTCGTTGCAGGGCCAGGAGACGTCCTCGGCGCCGTCGGTGAGCGGCATCCCGACCGAGTGGACGCAGGGCACCCACTCGCCGTCGCCGAGCTGGTCGAGGGCGGCCTTGCCCATCCGGGTCATGATCCGCATCGAGACCGCGACGTAGGCGGAGTCGGTGATCTCGATCCCGATTTCGGAGATCTCGGAGCCGAGCGGACCCATCGAGAAGGGCACCACATACATCGTGCGGCCCTTCATGCAGCCCTTGAAGAGTTCGTCGAGGGTCTCGCGCATCTCGGCCGGGTCGCGCCAATTGTTGGTCGGGCCGGCGTCCTCCTCCTTCGCCGAGCAGATGAAGGTGCGGTCTTCGACCCGGGCGACGTCGGCGGGGTCGGAGAGGGCGAGGTAGCTGTTCGGCCGCTTCGCGTCGGAGAGGCGCTCGAAGGTCCCGGCGTCGATCAGGACCTGAGCAAGCCGGTCGTACTCCTCGGCGGACCCGTCGCACCACTGGACGGAGTCGGGCTGGGTCAGGGCGGCGATCTCATCCACCCAGTCCAGAAGCTTCTGGTTCGTCGTCAAATCAGCAGGGGCCGTCGTGGTCGAGTCGCTCATTCGCCTCTCTCTATTCGTCGCTTTGCGGCCGACGGGGGAAGGCGTCGGCGCCCTCGTTCAGGATCTTCAGCGCTGTGGATCGCATGGTGTCCGGTCAGGTACCGGGTGGGCCGACCTCGCACTCCGCCGTGGCGGAAGAATCGGGCGGTCGGGGGCTCCAATGATGGCATGAACGCCCCCCGGACGGGGGGCCGATCACCCCGGCTCAGCGATCGAAGGGGTGCGGCGAGAGCGATTCGAGGTTCAGATCCGCCTGCTCGTCGCGGATCTTCAAGCGCGCGTATGCGACCTTGCCGTCGCCGAGGCGGACCGTGCATTCGAAGTAGGTACCCGGTTCGACCTCCACCCCACTCGGGCAGTCGACCGATTCGACCTCGGTGCCGAACCCCTGGCGCTTCGATTCGAGGCTGGCGCGCACCGTTTCGGCGGCCTTCACGTGGTCGACGTCGGTGCTGCCGCCGCACCCGGCGACGAGGAGCGCCGCCGCTCCGACGGCGAGGGCGAGGGGGGCGAAAGCGCGGCGCGGGCGGGGCGAGGTCACGGCGGCATTGTTCCGTGTAGGCGTGTAGGGTGCGCCGCCGGATGCGGTTCTTCGAGTACGAGGCGCGCAAGATCGTCGAGCTGGCGGGGATCCCCGTCACCAAGTACGGCTTCTGCACGACGCCGGAGGAGGCGCGCGCGGCGGCCGAGGAGATCGGCGGCCCGGTGGTGATCAAGTCGCAGGTGCTGACCGGCGGCCGGATGAAGGCGGGCGGGGTCAAGTTCGCCGACACGCCCGACGAGGCGGCCGAGCACGCCGCGGCGATCCTCGAGCTGGAGATCAACGGCCACATGCCGCGCGGCGTCCTCGTCGACCCCAAGGCCGAGGTCAAGCAGGAGTACTACGCGGGGGTCGTCTGGGACGGCACCGCGAAGCGCCCGCTGATGCTGTTCAGCGACATGGGCGGGATCGACATCGAGGAGGTCGCCCGCACCCATCCCGACCACGTCGGCCGCGGCCACGTCTCCAACCTCTTCCCGATCCCCGACTTCGAGGCGAAGCAGACGATCGCCGCGACCGGGGTGACCGGCTCGCAGCTGAACCGCGCGACGCCGGTCCTCGCCCGCCTCGCCCGCCTCTTCCGCGAGAACGACATGACGCTGGCCGAGATCAACCCGCTGGCCGAGCTGACCGACGGCAGCTTCGTCGCCCTCGACGCCCATATGGAGATGGAGGAGGAGGCGGTCGGCCGGCAAAAAAAACTGCTGCGGGTGGAGCTCGGGATCGCCGAGGACGACACCCGCGAACCGTACGAGCACTCCGCCTTCGAAGAGCACGTCGCCGCGATCGACGCCGCCGACCACCGCGGCGTGATCCAGGGCAAGGACCACGGCTTCACCGGCAACCTCGGCCTCGTGATCGGCGCCGGCGGCGGCTCGCTGACCCTGACCGACGCGGTCCGCAGCCAGGGCGGCAAGCCCGCCAACTACTCGGAGATCGGCGGCAACCCGTCGGTCGCCAAGGCCTGCGGCCTGGCCAAGGAGGTGCTCGAGAAGGACGGCGTCGAGAAGATCGCCGTGATGATGTCGATCGTCTCCAACACCCGCGTCGACATCGTCGCCCGCGGCGTGATCAAGGCCTGCCTCGAGCTCGGCAAGGACCCCGGTGAGACGATCGCGATCTTCCGCATCCCCGGCGCCTGGGAGGACGAGGGCTTCCGCATCCTGGAGCGCTACGGGGTCGAGTACTGCGACCGTTCGGTCTCGATGTGGGAGGCGGCGGGGCGCGCCGTCGCCAAGATCCAGGGGACGCCCGAGGGAGCGGCCGCCTGATGAGCATCCTGCTCTCCAAGGACACCACCTTCATCGTCCAGGGCATCACCGGCCGCGAGGCGGTGAACCTGACCCGCGAGTGCCTCGACTACGGCTCGAAGATCGTCGGCGGCGTCACCCCGGGGCGCAAGGGCCGCGAGGTGCACGGCGTGCCGGTCTTCGACACCGTCGTCCAGGCGGTCGAGCACCACGGCGGGCCGATCGACGGCGCCGTGGTCACCGTCCCCCCCGCGTTCACCAAAGACGCCGTCTTCGAGGCGATCCTGGGCGGGATCAAGCTGATCGTGGTCGTCACCGAGCGGATCCCGCGCGGCGACGTCGCCCAGATGGTCGAGCTGGCCGACATGAACGGCGCCCGCATCATCGGCCCCAACTGCCTCGGCCTGATCGTGCCGGGGGTCTGCAAGATGGGCGGCATCGGCGGCCCCGCCAAAGACGCGGCGAAGGCCTACGCGCCGGGGCCGGTCGGGGTGATGAGCCGCTCCGGCGGGATGACCACCGAGATCTCCTCCTCGCTGACCCAGGCCGGGCTCGGCGTCTCGACCGCCGTCTCGATCGGCGGCGACGCGATCATCGGCTCCACCTACGCCGAACTGATGCCGCTCTTCGAGGCCGACGAGCAGACCAAGGCGATCGTCATCTACACCGAGCCGGGCGGCCGCATGGAGGCCCAGCTGTCGGAGTGGGTCGCCGCGAACGACTCACGGCTGCCGATCGTCGCCTTCATGGCGGGCAAATTCATGGACGACGAGGAGATGAAGGGGATGAGCTTCGGCCACGCGGGCACCATCGTGGAGGGCGTAGAGGACACCGCGACGGAGAAGATCGCCCGCCTCGAAGCGGCCGGGATCCGCGTCGTCGAGCGGATCGACGAGATCCCCACGGTGGTCAAGGAGAAGCTCGGGGTGCTCGCCTGATGGCCGAGCGGCTGGACAAGGTCTTCATCGAGGTCGAGGTCGACGAGTCGGTCCGCGGCGACGCCGCCCTCGCCGCCAAGCTCGAAGAAGTCTGCCCGGTGGACATCTACAAGGACGCCGACGGCCAGGTCGAGATCGTCGATCAGAACGTCGACGAGTGCGTCCTCTGCAGGCTCTGCCTCGAGGCGGCGCCCGCCGGCACCGTCCACGTGCGCAAGCTCTACGACGGCGCCGAGCTGTAGTCGCGCGGCGCGGGCCGCTATCTCACATCCGGGTGGGCGACGCAGCCGTCGGCGACGTAGACCGCCGCGGCCACCGGGCTCTTCAGCCGCGGCGTCACCTTCATCCTCACCGGGCCGCCCGACCAGCACGGTTCTTCGGGCAGGTAGGGATGGAGGACGTATTCGCCCGCGCCGAGGCGGATCTTGAAGTGCCCTTCGAGCACGGGGACCGTCGCCAGCGGCGTCTTCGAGCCGCGCCTGCGCACGTTGACCACCGCCCCTTCGCCCGAATAGGTCCCGTAGGGCGGGCACCCTTCGGCCCTGACGCACTGCGGCGGCGGGGTCGGCGTCACCAGCGGGCACACGATCATCCGCTCCTGCCCCCGCGCGCAGACGATGTCCGCGCGCGACTGCGGTGCCGGGATCGGCCCGCACGGCGGCGGACACGGGGTGCAGGCGACCGCGCAGGTCGTGTCGTAGACCGTCCCCTCGACCAGCTTCCTCGGTCCGTCTGCCGAAGCCGATCCGGCCGTGAGCACCAGCGCCAAGAGCACTGCGAGCCCGGCGAGCCCTGTCCCGGTACGTCTCATGAAGACGCGCGCTACCTTTCCGTTGCTGGGCAACAAAAAGGTAGCGCGCGCGAGCCCTACGTGAGGTGCGTCACGTTACCTGGATATAAATTTATAGTCCGGTAACGTGTGCATCGATGGATGCAGCGGTTCGATCGAGGCTGTCGCGGGGCGACCGCATGGAGCAGACGCTCGAGGTCGCCCACGGGCTGTTCGCGGAGCGGGGCTACGCCGACGTGACGATGGACGAGATCGCGGCGGCGGTCGGGGTGACGAAGCCGCTGCTCTACAACTATTTCGGCAACAAGGAGCGGCTCTACATCGCCTGCATGGAGCGGGCGGGCGACGCGCTGACGAGGACCGTCGGCGAGGCGCTCGGGGGGACCGACAGCCCCGGCGAGGCGCTCCGCTCCAGCGTCCGCGCCTTCTTCGCCTTCCTCGACTCCGACCGCGCCGCCTGGGCGGTCCTCTTCGACGAGACGCTGCCGGCCGGTGGCGAGGTGGCCGACCGGGTCGCTCATTACCGCGGCCAGATCGTCGACCTGGTCTCCGGCTCGCTGCTCGCCCAGCTCCCCGACTCGCGCCGCAGGAAGGCCCGCATCGAGATCGAGGCGCTCTCCGCCGCCCTGCTCGGCGCCGCCGAGGAGCTCGCCCGCTGGTGGCTGCGCACCGAGGCGATCGCCGCCGGCGAGGCGGCCGAGCTCCTGATCACCACCGTCGAGCCGGGCATCCGCGCCCGCTCGGAGGCCACCCCCTCCCCCACTTCGAAACCCGGGAAAGGAACCCCCAAGGCATGAACTCAGAGACCCGCCGGGTCGCCATCGTCGGCGGCAACCGGATCCCCTTCGCACGCTCCGACACCAAGTACGCGCACGCGACCAACCAGGACATGCTCACCGCCGCGCTCGACGGCCTGATCGACCGCTTCGGCCTCGAGGGCGAGCGGCTCGGCGAGGTCGCCGGCGGCGCGGTGCTGAAGCACTCCCACGACCGCGACCTCGCCCGCGAGAGCGTGCTCTCGACCCGCCTCGCCCCCGAGACCCCCGCTTACGACGTCCAGCAGGCCTGCGGGACCGGCCTCGAGACGGCGATCCTGGTCGCCAACAAGATCGCCCTCGGGCAGATCGATGTCGGGATCGCCTGCGGCGCCGACACCACCTCCGATGCGCCGATCGAGCTCAACGAGGAGCTGCGCGCGACGCTGCTCGACGCCAACCGCGAGCGCTCCACGACCGGCAAGCTGAAGACGCTGACCCGCTTCCGCCCCGGCCACGTCGTGCCCCGCATCCCCCGCAACGAGGAGCCGCGCACCGGCCTCTCGATGGGCGAGCACTGCGCGATCATGGCGAAGGAATGGGAGATCGGCCGCGCCGAGCAGGACGAGCTCGCGGTCGCCTCCCACCGCAATCTCGCCGCCGCCTACGAGCGCGGCTTCCTCACCAACCTGACCACCCCTTACCTGGGATTGGAGCGCGACGGCAACCTGCGTCCCGACTCCAGCGTCGAGAAGCTGGCGAAGCTGAAGCCGGTCTTCGGCGGGCCCGATGGCACGATGACCGCGGCCAACTCGACGCCGCTCTCCGACGGCGCCTCGGCGGTGCTGCTCGCCTCCGAGGAGTGGGCGAAGGAACACGACCTGCCGGTGCTCGCCTACTTCAGCGAGGCGCAGACCGCGGCGGTCGACCATGTCCACAAGCGCGAAGGCCTCCTGATGGCGCCCGCCTACGCGATGCCGCGGATGCTCGACCGGGCCGGCCTCGCCCTGCAGGACTTCGACTACTACGAGATCCACGAGGCCTTCGCCGCCCAGGTCCTCTGCACGCTGAAGGCCTGGGAGGACGAGGCGTTCTGCAAGGAGAAGCTCGGCCGCCAGGCGCCGCTCGGCGCGATCGACCGGGCGAAGCTGAACGTGAACGGCGGCTCGCTCGCCGCCGCCCATCCCTTCGCGGCGACCGGCGGCCGCATCGTCGCCGGCCTCGCCAAACAGCTGCACGAAGACGGCGGGGGACGGGGCGTGATCTCGATCTGCGCCGCCGGCGGCCAGGGCGTCGTCGCGATCCTCGAGGGCCCGGAAGGAGCTGCCAAATGAGTGACCTCTACTCGCAGATCGTCAACGCGCCGGTCGTCTCGACCGTCGCCCGCCAGGTCGGGCTGCCCCGTCCGGTCGACCTCGACCGCTGGCGGCCCGGCAGTGCGGTGGTCGCCGGGCCGGTGCTGAGCGGCACCGCCCCCGGCGGCCGGCTGGAGCGCCCGCTGAAAAAGCTGCTCGACGACATCGGCGCCGAACGCGCCGGCGCCGAGGGCAAGGCGAAGGCGCTCGTCTTCGACGCGAGCGGGATCGCCGACTCGACCGAGCTGGTCGAGCTGCAGCGCTTCTTCTACCCCGCCATGCCGCGGCTGCGGCGCAGCGGCCGCGTCGTCGTCCTCGGCACGACGCCGGCGCTCGCCGGCTCGGCCCGCGCCCACACCGCGCAGCGGGCGCTCGAGGGCTTCACCCGCTCGCTCGCCAAGGAGATCGGCGGCAAGGGCGCGACCGCGCAGCTCGTCTACGTCGAGCCGGGCGCCGAGGACCAGCTCGACTCGACCCTGCGCTTCCTGCTCTCGCCGCGCTCCGCCTACGTCGACGGTCAGGTGATCCGAATCGGCAAGGGCGTCGCGCCGACGCCGGAGATCGACTGGGACCTGCCGCTGTCCGGCAAGACGGCGCTGGTGACCGGCGCCTCACGCGGGATCGGCGCGGCGATCGCCGCCACGCTCGGCCGTGACGGCGCCAAGGTCGTCGGCCTCGACGTGCCGCAGGCGGAGCGCGACCTGCGCGCCGTGGTCGAGGCGCTCGGCGGCGAAGCGCTGGCGCTCGACATCACCGCCGAGGACGCGCCGGAGCAGATCGCGTCGCACTTCAAGGACGGTGTCGACGTCGTCGTCCACAACGCCGGCGTCACCCGCGACCGCACCCTCGCGAAGATGCCGGAAGACCGCTGGGCGCAGCTGATGGAGATCAACCTCTCCGCCGAGGAGCGCATCGACGACGCCCTCCTCGACTCCAAACGCCTGAACGCCAACGGCCGCATCATCGGCGTCTCCTCGATGGCCGGGATCGCCGGCAACAACGGCCAGACCAACTACGCCGCCTCGAAGGCGGGGGTGATCGGGATGGTCGAGTCGCTGGCGCCGGTGCTGGCGAAACGCAAGGCGACGATCAACGCGGTCGCGCCCGGCTTCATCGAGACCCAGATGACCGCGGCGATGCCGATCGGCCCGCGCGAAGCCGGCCGCCGCCTCTCCTCGCTCTCGCAGGGCGGGCTGCCGGTCGACGTCGCCGAGACGATCGCCTGGTTCGCCTCCCCGGCCACCACCGGGGTCAACGGCAACGTGGTCCGCGTCTGCGGCCAGAGCCTGCTGGGGGCCTGACGGTGGCGACCAAGACCAGGACGAGGAAGCTGGAGAGCGCGCCGAGCATCCTGCCGCTCTACGCGCGCGCGGCGGCGCCGCTGCTGCCGGGCGCCTCGCTGCTGCCGTTCGTCCCCGGCGGCGGCGGTGAGATCCCCGACGTGCGGCTGGAGCTCGAGCGCGTCGTCGCCGCACCCGAGGCGGTCGCCGCCTACGCCAAGGTCTGCGGCTTCGCCCTGCGCGACCACCTGCCGCCGACCTACCCGCACGTGCTCGCCTTCCCGCTGCACATGGCGCTGATGTCGGACGGCTCGTTCCCGTTCGGCGCCGTCGGCCTCGTCCACATCGCCAACCGGATCACCCAGCACCGGCGACTCGGCACGAGTGAGGAGCTGGCGCTGCGGGTGCAGGCGACGAAACTCGCCCCACACCCGAAAGGGCGCAGCTTCGACGTCGTCACCGAGGTGCGGGTCGGCCGCCAGATCGCCTGGGAGAGCACCAGCACCTTCCTGCGCCGCGGCAAGGGCGACCCCGGCGCGGCGGCCGGAGAGGCGTTCCCGATCGTCGACGCGGAGGTCCCGGCGAGCGCCGAGTGGCGCCTCCCCGGCGACCTCGGCCGCCGCTACGCCGCCGTCTCCGGCGACCGCAACCCGATCCACATGCACTCGCTGACCGCGAAGCCGCTCGGCTTCCCGGCCGCGATCGCCCACGGGATGTGGACCAAGGCGCGGGCGCTGGCGGCGCTCGAGCCGCGCCTCCCCGACGCCTTCGCCGCCGACGTGCGCTTCCGCCGGCCGATCCTGCTGCCGGCCCGGGTCGAGTTCGCGACCCAGGAGGACCTCTTCACGGTGCGCAAGGGCACCGACAGACATCTGGACGGCCGGATCTCTCCGGTCCCCGCCAAGGCCAAACCAAAAGGAAAGGGCAAGTGAGCACCACGACGACCGACACCGACAGAGGCGTGGCCGAGCGCGCGATGGGCATCGGCCTGCGCGGGCTGAACTGGCTCGCGGGCTCCGACCTGCTCGACCGCATCCACATCCGCAAGGGGCTCGAGCGGGCTCTCTTCCAGGGGACCAAACAGGGCTTCCGCACGGCAACGGCCGCCGAGCGCACCTTCAAGGCCGGCCGGCAGCTGGGCAAGCCGGCGCGCCAACCGCGGTCCAAGTCCAAGGGCCTCTTCGACATCACCCCCGACGACGAGCAGTCGATGTTCCAGGAGGCGGGCCGCGCCTTCGCCGAGGAGAAGGTCCGTCCGGCGGCCAAAGACGCCG
>DASZZB010000148.1:0-4248 GCA_035545115.1 Solirubrobacterales bacterium
TCCCTCTGACCCCGGTCGTCCCTTCGAACTCCAGCCGTCCTCCCATGACCCGGCCATCTCGGCGGCGGCCACAGCCTGCCCGGGTCGCCGCCGAGATGGCCGGGTCCCTCGGCGTCCCTTGCCGTCCCGCCGAGAGCCCACGTCCCCTCCCCACCCCACCAAGCCCCGGGGAATCGATCACCTAACCGGCCGCCACCGGCTCCTCGGGCTCGGGGGGCGCGGTTAGAAGGACCCGGCAGGGCGCTTTTTTCAGCACGTACTCGGTCGCCGCGCCGATCTCCGCCGGCTTCGCCGCGCCGATCCCGCCGAGGCGACCGCCACCGCGGATCTTGGTCGGCGGCTCGCCGCCGATGATGATCGCTTCCGAGCCCGAGCGGCGCGCCACCTCGACGATCCCGGCGCCGATCTTCCGCGCCCGGATCACCTCGGTGGAGACCTCGACGTCCTCGTACTCCTCCCCCACCTCGCGCGCCCGCTCGAGCGCCCGGCGCGCCTGCGCCTCGCGCTCCGGCGGCAGCTCGGCGTCGAGCGGCAGGCTGAGCGGCACCTCGATCACGTAGACGAGCGCGAGCCGCGACTCGCCCTCCCCCGCCCCGTCCTCGTGCTCGGCGGCGGCGAGGCGCCCCGCCGTGGCGACGATGTCGTCGTCGAGCTTGGTGCCGAAGACCGGCACCAGGAGGTTCGAGAACTCGACCTCGGGGATCTGCTTGGTGAGCGCCGCCTCGCCGACCGAGACGCGCTTGGTCAGCGAGGTCTCCTCGAAGAACTTGCGGTAGACGACGTAGAAGGTGAGGCCGAAGGCCATCCAGCCGATCCCGACCCAGCGCGCGGTCGAGTGGAAGGCGAGCACGCTGAGGAAGGCGAAGCCGCTGGCCAGCGCCGCGATCAGCGCCGGGACCGGCAGCTCCGCGGTGCCCCAGGCCATCCCCCAGGGGATGCGGAAAGGGCGCGCCCGGTCGGGCATCGTGACCCGCAGGCGGATGATCGAGAGATGGGCGATCGTGATCGCCAGCGTCGCGCCGAAGGCGTAGAGGCCGGCCAGCACCTTGATGTCGGTCGGGATGACCAGGCCGAGGGCGATCAGCCCGCAGATCGTGATCGCCACGTAGGGGGTCGCGCGGCGCTTCTCGAGTTTGCCCAGCCAGCTGGGGATCTGGCGGTTGATCGCCAGCGTGTAGGTGTGGCGCGAGACACCGAGCATCGAGGTGGTCGCCGCCCAGAAGAGGACCGGCGCGGCGACCAGCGCCACCACCCAGCGCATCAGCTCGGCCAGCCAGTGCGGATGGAAGGCGGAGACGACCCCGAGCACCGGGTCCTGGATGTAGCGGCTGCCGAGCGCCGTCTCGGGACCGTGCGGGCCCGCCACCACCGGCACCGCCATCAGCGCGATCGCCGCCATCCCGGCGTAGACCAGCGGCACCGCGATGGCGCCGAGCGAGGCGATCCGCTTCAGGTCGCCGCGCCCGACCTCGATGTCGGGGGCGAGGTCGGAGGCGGCCTCGATCCCGGCGTAGGCGAGCATCGCGACCACCGCCGCGTAGATGATGTCGCGCAGGCTCGGGTGGCTGAAGAGGTCGATCTGGGAGGTGAGCCGGTCGGGGTGCATGACGACGATCGCCCCGACCACGATCACCGCCAGCTGCAGGGCGAGGTCGGCGAGCGCGAAGAAGCCGAGCGAGCGCTGCCGGCCGCGGCCGGTGACGCCGCGGATGTTGAGGATGCAGGCGCCGGCGATCACCGCCCCGGCGACGAGGATTTCGACGCCGTTCTCGTCGAAGCCGCTCCAGATCGGGACCAGGTAGTGCGGCACCGAGATCGCCGCCAGGGCGATCACGATCAGGTAGTCGAGCAGGATCGCCCAGCCGGCGATGAAGGCGACGAGCTCGTTGAAGGCGTGGCGGGCGAAGGCCGAGGAGCCGCCGCGCTCGCGAAACATCGCCGAGCCCTCGACATAGGAGAGCGTCGTCAACCCGAACAGCAGACCGGCGACGAGGAAGATCAGCGGGGTCAGGCCGAGCCCGCGCTCGGCGACCACCCCGAGCGCGAAGTAGATCGAGAAGCCGACCGCCGAGTAGGCGGCGGCGAAGAGCCAGGGGACGCCGAGGCCGCGCCGCAGTCTGCCCTTGCGGGCCGCGTCGGGGGCCTTCATCGGTTCTGCTTGCCTGCGATCCAGAACCGTCCGACGCCGACCGCGACGAAGAGGATCCCCATCAGGAAGCCGATCGAGCCCGGCCCGCCGCCGTTCGCCAGGGTGACGACCAGCAGCAGCAGGCCGAGCACGACGAAGACGGCCGAGAAGCCGCGGATCGCACCCTGGTAGGCGCCGCCCCGGTTCAAGTGGCGACCTCGGCCAGTGCCGTGCGCGGCAGGAGCGTCGGCCGGTCGCTGGGATCGGAGACGACGATCACCCGACAGGGCCGCTCACCGAGCACCGTCTGCAGGGTCTTGTCGTACTGCGGCACGCCGTTGCGGTAGCGGAGGCCGACGACGATCGCCGCCGCCTCGATCTCGGTCGCCTCCTCGGCCACCGAGTAGCCCGCCTGGCCCGGCCGCACCCGCGCGACGTGCCCGGTCACCCGCTGCCCGCCGATCAGCTTCGCCTCCTCGACCCGGCGCTGGGCCTCGGCTTCGGCGGCGGGCAGCTCGGCGCCGAGCGGCAGGTCGGTGGGCACCGTCATCATCGAGTGGACGTGGATGCCGCGCCGTCGTTTGGAGGCGAGCTTGACGGCGGTGGCGACCATCTCCGGCGCGAAGGCCTCGTCGTCCTCGAAGGCGACCAGGACGCTCTGGTACTCGACCTCCTCGACCCCGAGCGGCTCCGGCAGCACGACCTTCACGGTGCGGGTCAGCGGCAGCCCCTGGTTGCGCCGGTAGAGCACGTAGACGGTGATCCCGAGCAGCATCCAGCCGGTGCCGACGAACAGGGTCGAAGGGTTCAGCGCCATCACCACGACCCAGGCGGCGAAGGTGCCGAGCCCGCCCAGCACCGCGGTCAGCGGCACCTCGAAGCCGAAGGCGCGAAAGTTGAGCGGCGGCTTCCAGGTCCGCTCCAGGTCACCCTGCTTGCGCCGCAGCTGGATCACCGCGACGTGGGCGACGGTGAACGAGAGCATCGCGCCGAACGAGTACAACGTCGCCAGGAAGTTGGTCTGCCCCGGCAGCAGGGTGAGGATCGCCACCCCGGCGAAGATCAGGATCGCGATGTAGGGGGTTCGGTACTTCGGGTGGACCTGGCGCAGGCCCTCGGGCAGCTGGCGGTGCTGGCCCATCGAGTAGGTGAGGCGGGAGACGCCGATCAGCCCGGCGTTGGTGGCGATCAACAGGATCACCGCGGCGAGGACGCCGACGTAGTAGCGGAGGACTTCGGTCGGGCCGTTCGAGAGCCCGAGGTTCTCGACGATGCCGAGGATCGGGTCGTCGGCGTATCGCGAGCCGAGCGCCGTGTGGTAGTGGCCCGCCGCGTCCTGCACGACCGGCATCGCCGAGAGGGCGACGATCGGGATCAGCAGGTAGAGGCCGAGCACCGCGGCGACGACGAAGCCGACGCTGCGGGGGATCGTCCGCGCCGCGTCCTTGGCCTCCTCGGCCATGTTGGAGATCGTCTCGATCCCGGTGTAGGCGATCATCCCGACCGCGATCCCGAGCGCGAACTTGCTCCAGGTCGGGGCGACGCCGAGGTGGACGTTGTCGACCAGGACGTGCGGGCTGAGCACCAGGACGACGCCGATCCCGACCAGCACCACCTGGGTGGCGAGGTCGGCGACGGCGAGGATCAGGTTCAGTTTCGAGGACTCTTCGGTGCCGCGGATGTTGAGCGCCGCGAGCCCGGCGATCAGCGCCGCGCCGCCGATCACGTCACCCGGGCTGTGGCCGAGCCAGGGCCAGAAGACGGCCAGGTAGTGGGGCACGAAGAAGGCCGAGATCGCGACCGTGATCGTGTAGTTGAGCATCTGCCCCCAGGCCGCGACGAAGCTGACGAACTCGTTGAAGGCGTGGCGGGCGAAGCTGGAGGAGCCGCCCGCCTCGGGGAACAGCACGGTCGCCTCGGCGTAGGTGGCGGCGGTGGCGGCGAAGATCAGCCCGGAGATGACGAAGGCGATCGGGGTCAGCCCGAGGGCGAACGCGGCGGTGACGCCGAGGGCGTAGTAGATCGACGAGCCGACGTTGCCGTAGGCGGCGGAGAACAACGCCCCGACGCCGTGGACGCGACTCAGCGACTCGTCTCTTGGGATTCGCTGGGCCATCTAG
>DASZZB010000149.1:0-7069 GCA_035545115.1 Solirubrobacterales bacterium
AGCTCCGCATAGCGGAGCTAACTGCGAACGCCACTCGGGGCGCGCCGCCCGGGGAATCAACCATCCAGGCGGCGGGCCCGACCGCCGACGGTCAATCAGGGGCTCTCCTTGACACCGGCTGATGCAAGCGTTGTCAGAGATGCATTCAGGTGGGATATTCACCGCGCCAATGGGAATAGGGGGAATCGACCGGCCGGAGAGCCGGCCGCCGGGGACGAGTGTGCTGACGGTGCCCTCCGAGCGCGAAAGATTGATCGCGGCGATGGCTGCGGCCTGCGCGAACGTCGGCTACGCGCGGGTCGAGATCGACGACGTGGTCGCGCGCGCCTGCCTCGAGCGAGGCGCGTTCGAGGCCCACTTCCGCGATAAGCAGGACTGCGCGCTCGCCACCGTCGACCAGGTCCTCGCCGAGACGACGAGGGCGGTCCTCGCCGCCGACCGGCCCGGCCTGCGCACCTGGGAACGGGTGCTCGCGGCGACCCTGGCGCTGCTCGAACTGTTCGCGGCTCACCCCTCCTACGCGCGGCTGGCCTGCATCGAGGCGCGCCACTCGATGCCGCCCGAGGCCTACGAGCGCTACGCCGCCGGCCTGCGGATCCTCAGCTCGCTGATCGACCGGATCCGCGAGTTCGCCTCCTCGATGGCGCCGGCGACCGCCACCCGCGGCGCCCTCGGCGGCGCCGAGCTGCTGATCCGGCGCGAACTTATCGCCGGGCGGGCCGACCGCCTGCCCGGTCTTTTACCGGACATCACCTATGGGACGGTGGTGCCCTTCCTCGACCAGCAAGAGGCGCTGCGCTACGCGGAGCTGGCCAGGGAGCTCATCAAAGATGGCAGGTGAGAACGAGGTGGATCGAAATGAGTACCGTCGCGCGCCCCGAGCGCACCCGCCTGCTGGAGGCGATGCTCGAGGAGCTTGTCGAGAAGGGATATCCAGCGCTTGAAGTCGAGGCCGCCATCCGACGTGCCCACCTCGCCGGTGGGGACTGGTCGACCCGATTCGTCGACAAGGACGCCTGCCTACTAGAGGCGTTCGAGGAGCTGGCCCGCCAGATGCGGGGGGCGATCGCCGCCGGCTGCCGCGGCGGTGAGAGCTGCCGCGAGAGGGTGGCGGGGGGGCTGCGGGCGCTGCTCGGCGAACTGGCCCGGCGGGCGCCGATGGCCGAGGCGCTGGCCCGGACCTTCCCCTCGATCGGGCCGGCCGCGGTCGTCTGCTACCAGGCGTTCGTCGAAAGCCTGGCGCCGCTGTTGACGCCCGTCAGGGATCTGGCCGAGGGGGTAGAGCTGCCCGACGCGGTCGAGCTGCTCGCGGTCGGCGCCGCCGAGGCGATCGTGATGGAGCGGATCCAGGCGGGCCTGGCCGCGACCCTGCCCGACCTCTGCCCGGAGATCCTCTTCTCCGTCCTGGTGCCGTTCGTCGGGCCGGCGGCGGCGACCGAGGCGATGGAGGAGGAGCGGGCGCGATGACGCGCTTCGAAGAGCGGCCTTCTGGCATGGGCGGTACTGGGCTCGAACCAGTGACCCCTTCCTTGTAAGGGAAGTGCTCTCCCAACTGAGCTAACCGCCCGCGGGCACGAGGTGCCTGGGAGGGATCGTAGAGTTCGCGGTTCGCGAATGCCAGCCGAACGGAAGCCGCTCATCTCCCTGCCCCGCAACCATTTCATCGCCCTGATGGTCGGAGTCTGCGTCCTCAGCGCGGCGATCGGGTCAGGGCTGGCGCTGCTCGCCCAGACCGGGCCGCAGGGGCCGGCGGGCGAGCAGGGTCCGCGCGGGCACGTCGGCAGGCGGGGACCGCAGGGGCCGGCGGGGGAATCGGCGGGCGAAGAACTGGCGGCGCTCGAAGACGAGGTCGAAGAACTGCAGGGCGAAGTCGAAGGAAGCGACGAACTCGAAGAACGGGTCGAAGCGCTCGAAGAAGAAGTCGAAGGCTTCACCGCGGTCGCCAAGGAACTCTGCGGCGAAGGCAGCTTCATCTGCTGAGGTAGCCTCCAGGGCGATGGACACCTCCGTTCTGTGGCGCTCCGCGGCGGTACAGCTGGGGGCCGTCGCCGCCCTCTCGATAGTGCTGGCGATCCTCCTGCCCCACAGCTTCTTCGATGCCTGGGGCTGGGTCAGCGGGCCGCTCGCCTGGCTGCTCTGCGCCGCCTTCACCGCGCGGATCCTCGATCTGCCGCTCGGGAGCACGCTGCTCGGCGCCCTCCTCGCCGGGCTGCCCAGCATCGTCGCGGTGCTGATCGGCGCCCACTGGGCGGGCGCGGTCGTGGCGGTCGCCCTCTTCGCCCTCTGGTGCGCGCGCCTGCCCGCCCGACCGGTGCCGGCCCGATGACCGCCTCGCCGCGGCAACCGCTGCTCGGCCGCTGCGGCTGCGGGGCGGTGCGCTTCGAGGTGCGGGCGCCGTTCGAGCAGGCCCGTTACTGCCACTGCCACCGCTGCCAGCACCGCACCGGGACCTCTTCCTCGGCCAACGCCAAGCTCGCCCGCTCAGCCTTCGAGATCATCACCGGCGCCGAGCTGATCCGCGCCTGGGAGCCGGCGGGCGGCCAGCCGAAGCACTACTGCGCCGAATGCGGGGGGCACCTCTTCTCCGGCGCCCCGGACGCCGAGCACATCTTCGTCCGCCTCGGCGCGATCGAAGGCGACCCCGGCATCCGCCCCGAATACCGCCAGTGGCTGAGCGCCGCCGCTCCCTGGGAGCCGATCCCCGACGACGGCCTGCCGCGCTATGAGGAGGCCGGGCCCTAGCGGGACCCGAGCTTGACCGCGGCGGGCTTCTTGGCATTGCGGCGGGAGCGGATGAAATCTTCGAGGCCGACCTGGCCGACGAAGGCGGCGGCGCCGAGGATCAGGACGAGGAAGCCGGTCCCGGCCGAGCCGATGATCGCAGCGAGGAAGGCGACCGCCATCAGGCACCAGAAGAGGCGCCCAAGCCCCTCGGCGATCCCCTCGAGTCGCTTCAGATCCGACAGGTCGATCCGCATGCCCTCGGATTCGACCCCGATCCTCCGTCCCCTCCGCCGGTCCCGTCACCCCCAATTGGTTGATGGGCCGAAAAGTCCTCTATATCAGGGCTTTTCGGCCCATCAACAGCGTCAGTGCCACCAGGTGTCGAGGACGCGGCGCCAGTTGTGCCAGGCGATCTGCTCGAGCTCCGTCTCGTCGAAGCCGGCGGCGCGGAGGGCGTCGAGCAGCTTAGGCAGGCCGGCGACATCGCCGAGCGGGGCGGGGATAGTGGCGCCGTCGAAATCGGAGCCGAGGGCGACGTGGCGGACGCCGATCCGGTCGGCGACGTGGCGGGCGTGGGCGGCGATCGCCGCGAGCGGGGTGTCGGGATCGTCGGCGAAGTCGGGGCGGATGAACGGGGTCGCGTAGACGATCCCGACCAGGCCGTCGGACTCGCCGATCGCGTCGAGCTGGGCGTCGGTCAGGTTGCGCGAGGCCGCGGCGACGGCGTGCGCCCCCGAGTGGCTGGCGACCAGCGGCCCCCGCTCGAGCCTCGCGACGTCCCAGAACCCCCGCTCGTTGAGGTGGCTGAGGTCGACGAGGATCCCCAGCTCGGCGCACGCCTCGATCAAGGCCACGCCGGCCTCGGTGAGCCCCGGTCCGATGTCCGGCGAGGAGGGGAAGACGAACTGCACCCCCGTCGCGAAGGCGTTGGCGCGGCTCCACACCGGGCCGAGCGAGCGCAGCCCCATCGCGTGCCAGGCGGGCAGCGCTTCGAGGCCCGGGTCGATCGCCTCGGCGCCCTCGAGGTGGAGGACGGCGACCGGTGGCGCGCCCTCGGCGAGCGCCGCGTCGACGTCACCGATCGTGCGCGCGACGGTCAGCTCCCCCGCCCGCTCGAGCCCGAAGAGGCGACCGGCCGCGGCGGTCGCGTCGGCCGCCGCCACCTCGCGGGCCACCGGCGGTGCCAACGGCTCCGCATATGTGTCGCCGCCGAAGCTGCGCGCTCCCGGGTCGTCGCCGGGCGAGGGGGCGAAGAGGGCGAAGATGCCGCCGCGCATGCCGCCCGCCCGCATCCGCGGCAGGTCGAGATGGCCGCCCTCGCGGCCGCCCGCGAGGCGCGCGTGGTCCTCACAAGTCAGCGCGTCGTTGTGCCCGTCGAAGACCGCGATCACGCGGCCGAGACTAGCCGCAGGGGAGAATGCCGCGGTGCCGATCGCCGACAAAGACCGTCGCGCCCGCTCGTTCGGCCAGGTCGCCGACCTCTACCAGCGCGGCCGGCCCGGCTACCCGTCCGAGGCGATCGCCTGGCTGCTCGGTCCCGAGCCGCTCGATGTGCTCGACCTCGGCGCCGGGACCGGCAAGCTGACCGCGGCGCTGCTGGCCGCCGGCCACCGGGTCACGGCGCTGGAGCCGCTGCCCGAGATGCGCGCGATCCTCGCCCGGACCCTTCCGGCCGCGACGCCGGTCGACGGGCGCGCGGAGGAGCTGCCGCTGCCCGACGCCGGCTTCGACGCGGTCGTCGCCGGCTCCGCTTTCCACTGGTTCGAGCGCGAGCCGGCCCTCGACGAGATCGCCCGCGTCCTCCGCCCGCCCGGCGTCTTCGGCCTGCTCGGCAACCGCTACGACACCTCGGTCGACTGGCAGCGCCGACTGCGCCGGATAAGCAGCGCCGGCTCGATCTACCGCGGTGACCACTGGCCGCGCCGGCCAGAGCTGTGCGAGCGCTTCGCCGCGGTCGAGGACCGCGCCTTCGCCCACCGGATGGAGGTCGACGCGGCGGCGCTGCGCGACTACCTCGGCTCGACCAGCTGGGTGGCGACGCTGGCGCCTGCCGAACGCGCCGAACGCCTGGCCCGGATCGACGAGTTCTGGGAGAACGACCCGGACCTGCGCGGCCGCGACACCGCGACGCTCGTCTGGCGCACGCCGGTCCGCCGCAGCCGCGGTCTGCTCGAGTAGAGGACCGATTCACGAGAGCGCCCGCCTGCGTGAGAGCGGGCGTGGGACGGGAAGGGCCGAGGGCGGTGCGGCCCGGGACGGACCCTTTCGGGAGGTCCGGTCACAGGGTCGGCGGCCTTTGCGGGAGGTTCCGTGAGAGGGACGGTGCATCTGCGGGGAGATCGCAGGGGGACGGGGCTCTCGCCATGGAGTCGGGCGCGTCGGCAGGGGAGATCACCGCGTCTCGTGAGGGAGATGCCTCACCCGTCACGGGGATGCCGAGGATCGCAGAGAAGACGCGCGCCTTCGCGGGGACGCGGATCACGATGGGTGAGTTGACCTTGCTATGGCAGGGTCAACTCACCGATCGCGTTCGTGACCTTGGCGGGGTCGTGGACTTCACGACTCCTTCCTCTCGTCACCCGCGAGGATCCCGGCATCTCCGTCACGACCACCGGCCCCGGGAGCGCGCCCCGGCGTCACCCCCGGCCGTCCCTTCGACCCCCGCCGTCCTCTCATGACCCGGCCATCTCGGCGGCGGCCACAGCCTGCCCGGGTCGCCGCCGAGATGGCCGGGTCCCTTTTCGTCCCGCCGCGGCGCCCACATCCCTTCC
Organism: Solirubrobacterales bacterium; assembly: GCA_035545115.1. GTDB lineage: Bacteria > Actinomycetota > Thermoleophilia > Solirubrobacterales > 70-9 > VAYN01. The sequence goes on from DASZZB010000149.1 coordinate 5,496, forward strand.
GCATCCCGCCGGGACGACCCGTCCCTTCATCCGTCCCGCCGCGACGGCCGACCCCCCGGCGTTCGCAGTTCCCTGCGCTATGCGGCCATAACTGCGAACTCCGCGGGCGGGGGGGCGGCTATGGACTACGGGGGCGGCGCGGGTGCCGCACGGCGCGGCTCGGTGAGTACGCGGGGTGCGAAGTCGTCTAGCACCGCGTGCGCCGCCTCGCTCAGCGGCGGCTCCAGTGCCAGGAGGCCTTCCAGGTGGCGCTCCGCCCAGGCGATCGCCAGGCCCGGGGGGATGGCGCCGGGGCGCATCCCGTCGAGGACGACCTGCGGGCCGAGCTCACGGTTCAGCCGGCTGGTCGGCCCCGCGGTCCGCACCGGCGCGCCCGGCTCCGGCGCCGGCGGCTCCTCCCCGGCCGCGACCGCCCGGCCGAAGCTCTCGAACCAGTCGCGCCGCGCCCGCCATTCCTCGTCGAAGGGCCCACACGCCGCCGCGACCCAGGCGGCCTGCGAGTCGAGCGGCGCCAAGGGCGCCAGCCCGGAGGCGTCGTGCAGCAGCCGCGCCACCCGCCGCACCCGGGTGGCGCCACCGACCAGCCGCGCCAACGCGTCGATGTCGTGCCGCGCCGAGCCGCTCTCGGCGAGGTACTCGCGCACCGTCTCGTCAAGCCGCAGCGCCGCCTCGCTCGCCGCGACCGCGACCGGTTCGAGCGGTGCCGCCCGCGCCGCCCCGAGCATCGTCGCGATCGTCTGGTCGAGATAGCGAGCCGCCGTCTCGTAGGCGCCGCCGATCGATTCGCGCAGGACGGCGGCGGCGCCGCGCGGCCAGAGGAGGAAGCCGGTCACGAGGCTGACCGCGCAGCCCATCGCGACGTCCTCGATCCGCACCACCCCCACCGACCAGCCGACCGGGTCGAGGAGGTTGAAGAGGACGACGACCACGATCGTGAAGCCGGCCTGGCCGGCGGTGAAGGAGATCGCCCGCGGCGAGTAGGCGCCGAGCAGGACCGCGAACGGCAGCACCGCCCAGAGCGGGCCGGGAGCGGAGCCGAGCGCGACGACGATCAGCCCGCCGACGACGATCCCGATCACGGTGCCGGCGATCGCCTCGACCACGGTCGTCCCGGTCGCCAGGGCGCTCGAGCGCAGCACCGAGATCGTCCCCAGCACCACCCAGAAGCCGTTCTGGGCGTCGGTGACGCGGGCGACGAGCACGGCGAGCGCCAGCCCGGCGGCGCCCCGGAGGCTGTTGCGTAGCCACACCGAACCCATGCTGCGGTGCGAGCCGACGATCCGCCGCCCCTCGCGCAGGCCGGTGCGGGTCGGCGCCAGGGTCGGCTCGCGCGGCGCCGTGCCGCCGCTCGCCTGCACCACGTGGCGGCCGACCTGCAGCGCCGCGAAGGCGAGGCCGCGCAGCCGATAGGACTCGTTCAGCTCGGCGGTGACACGCGCCGCGTCGTCCTCCACCCGCCGTGCCGCGATCTCCGCCAGGAAGGCGCGGCCGATCGCCCGGTGGTCCGCGGCGAGATCGCGCAGCTCCGGGCCGCCGTCGCCGGGGTCGTTGGCGCGCAGCCGCTCGGCGGCGCG
>DASZZB010000150.1:0-9166 GCA_035545115.1 Solirubrobacterales bacterium
GCCGTCGGTGACATCGACCTCGCGGATCAGGGTCTTGATCAGGGTCGACTTGCCGCAGCCGGTGGGCCCGACGAGGAAGGCGAACTCGCCACGGTTGATCGCCAGGGAAACCCGATCGAGGGCCATGTGGCCACCGGGGTAGACCTTGGTGACGTCGCGCAGCTCGATGATGGGCGCGCCACCGCGCCGCGGGCGCTGCGGCTGCGCATCGCCCCTCTTTCGCTTGTCTGATCTGGCCATGCCCGCGGTCCCTTCTCCGACTACAGAGTGACTCCTGCGCGCCCTCGAGCGCGCAATTACGCGCCCAAACGAAGTTGGCAGAACCTTAGCGAATTATGAGCAAACGTTTGTAATAAGTCTCAGCAGGCCGTTTACCCGATTGCCACCATGCGCTCGATCGGGACCCTGGCCAGCTCCGCGACGTCCCTGGGGACCTCGACCTCGAACTTCATCTCCCGCAGCGAGTCGCGCAGCTTCGGCAGCGTGATCATCTTCATGTATTTGCAGACGGCCATCCGGTTGGCCTCGATCAGGTTCGCCCGCGGCGCCGCCTGTTGCAGCGGGTAGAGCATGCCGTTCTCGGTGGCGACGATGAACTCGCCCTCCGGGTGCTCTTCGACGTGGGCCTGCATCCCCGAGGTGGAGAGCATGTGGACTCCGGTCGGGTCGACGTCGCCGGCGGCGACGTACTCCATCGCCTGGGTCGAGCAGCCGCACTCGGGATGGATCAGGAACTCCGCCCCGGGATGTTCGGCGCGGGTGCGATCGATGTCCTCGGGGCGGATGCCGGCGTGGACGTGGCACTCGCCGTCCCAGATGTGGAAGCGGGCGCGTCGCTGCGGCTCCTCGACGAGGCCGGTCTCGCGCTCGACGAAGGCGCCCAGCCACATGTCGGGGCCGAAGAGGATCTCGGCGTCGTCGCCGTGCTCGCGCCAGATGTGCTCGACCACCGAGACGGCGTTCGAGGACGTTACGCAGTAGTCGGTCTCCGCCTTCACCGCCGCCGACGTGTTCACGTACATGACGACCAGCGCGCCGGGGTGCTGCGCCTTCCAGGCACGCAGCTGGTCGGCGGTGATCGAGTCGGCGAGGCTGCAGCCGGCGTCGAGATCGGGGATCAGCACGGTCTTCTCCGGCGAGAGGATCGACGCGGTCTCGGCCATGAAGTGGACGCCGCAGAAGACGATCGCCTCGGCGTCGGTGGCGGCGGCGGCGCGCGAGAGGCCGAGGCTGTCGCCGAGATGGTCGGCGACGTTCTGGATCTCGGGCAGCTGGTAGTTGTGGGCGAGGATCACGGCATCGCGCCGCGCGGCCAGGTCGCGCACCTCCTCGCTGAGGGCATGGATCTCCTCCGGAGTCAGCTCCGGGGCAAAACCGGGTTGGATCGTCGGGAGCTCCTGCATGAGCCCTTCCTTTCCTCTGTTCGCCTGCAGACCTTCTCGGTCGAACCAGGTCGAATGAACGTGACGGAAGTCTACCTTGTAGCCATGCCCGAGCTGCCCGAGGTCGAGATCACCGCCCGCCGTATCGACGCGGCGCTGCGCGGTGCGACCGTCGAATCGGTGCTGGCGCCGGGGATGAACGTGATGAAGACGTTCGACCCGCCGCTGGAGGCCCTGGTCGGGCGCGAGCTGACCGGCGTCCGCCGGATCGCCAAGATGCCGGTGGTCGAGTTCGCCGACCTCGCGCTGCTGATCCACCTGATGTCGGCGGGACGGCTGCGCGTCTTCGACAAGCGCGCCTCGCTCAAAGACCGCGCCTCGCGGGTGCTGATCCGCCTCGAGGACGGTCGCGAGCTGCGCCTGCGCGAGTTCGGCACCAGGCAGCGGGCGTGGGCGAAGCTGCTGCCGACCGACGCGGTCGCCGCGGACGAGATGGTGGCGACCCTGGGCCCGGAAGCCTGGCCGCCTCCCCCGCTCGACGCGTTCGCGGCGGCGATCGACCGGCCGCGTCACCTCCACCCCCTCCTCCGCCACCAGAAAGACATCAGCGGCATCGGCCGCTCCTGGGTCGACGAGATCCTCTGGGAGGCGCGCCTCTCGCCGTTCAAGAAAGGCACCGAACTCGACGACGGCGAGATCGAGCGGCTGCACGCGGCGCTGCACGTGCTGGGCGACGCGATCGACCACTACGAGGAGACTCTCGGCCCCGACCTCCCCGACAAGATCCCGATGCCGCTCAAGGTCCACAGGCGCGAGGGCGAGCCCTGCCCGCGCTGCGGCACGACGATCGAGGCCGTCTTCTTCTCCGAACACCAGATGAACTACTGCCCGAAGGAGCAGACCGGCGGCCGCGTCCTCAAGGACCGCCGGCTGAGCAAACTCCTGAAGTAGCTGGTGCTAGTCGGCGCTGAGAAGAAGTGAAAAGTCGAGAGCCGGCGCGGAGTGCGTCAGGGCGCCGACGCTGACGAAGTCGACGCCGGTCTCGGCGACGATGCGGACCGTCTGCAGGTTGACGCCACCGGATGCCTCCAGGGTCGGCTTGCCGGTGGGCGAGTGGGCGTCGCGGAGCTCGACCGCGGCGCGCGTCGTCGGCGAGTCCATGTTGTCGAGCAGCAGCTGGTCGGCGCCCGCGGCGAGCGCCGCGGCGGTCTCGTCGAGGTCGCGCACCTCGACCTCGATCGGCAGCTCCGGATGGGCGCGGCGGGCCGCCTCGACCGCCTTCGGGATGCCGCCCGCGGCGGCGACGTGGTTCTCCTTGATCAGGAAGGCGTCGAAGAGGCCCATCCGGTGGTTGGTGCCGCCTCCCGCCGCGACCGCCGCCTTCTCCAGCCTGCGCAGGCCGGGGGTCGTCTTGCGGGTGTCGAGGATCTTCGCGTCGGTCCCGGCGATCGCCTCGACGTAGCGGGCGGTCAGCGTCGCCACACCGGAGAGGTGGGCGAGGAAGTTGAGTGCGGTCCGCTCGGCGGCGAGGATCGAGCGGGCGGTGCCGCGGGCGATCAATACCTCGGCCGGGACGTCCTGGCGCCACTCGCCCTCGGCGGCCAGGGTGTCGGCCTCCTCGACCCCGGTCTGGGCCATCGTCTCGACCACCAGGTCGAGCCCGAAGACGACGCCGGGCGCTTTCTGGACGACCCGCGCGGTGGCGGTCGCCGCGGCGGGGACGGTCGCCTCTCCGGTGACGTCGCCCTCACCGAGGTCCTCGGCCAGGGCCCGGGCGACTACGTCGTGCAACTCGTCAGTGGTCAAAAGGGCCATCCCGGCCACACTACCCAGCGCGGCGTTCGCACTTACCTCCGCATAGCGACCATTACTGCGAACGCCGCGGGGGGCGCCGCCGGGGGGCGGGGCCGCGGGGGGGCGAATCTCACGTCGGGGAGACTTGGGACGTTTGATTTGAGATGGCAGAGCTACCGCCGTTCCAGAAGCTGATCGACGAACACGCCGCCACGGTGATGGCGGTGCTGCGCGGGGCGGTCGGGCGCGAGGACGCCGAGGACGCCTTCCAGGAGACCTTCCTGGCGGCACTGCGCGCCTATCCGAGTCTGCGGGACGCGCGCAACCTGCGCGGCTGGCTGGTCACGATCGCCCACCGCAAGGCGATCGACCATCACCGGGCCAAGGGCCGGGCACCGGTCCCGGTCGCCGCCGTCGGCGAGGAGCCGGTCTTCGACCCGGACCCGGCCGACGGCGAGGTCTGGACCGCGGTGGCGACGCTGCCGCCCAAGCAGCGGGCGGCGGTGACGCTGCGCTTCGCCGGCGACCTGCCCCACGAGGAGATCGCCGCGGCGCTCGGCTGCTCGCCGGAGGCGGCACGCCGCAGCCTGCACGAGGGACTGAGACGACTGCGAAAGGAGATGTCATGACGCCGACGATGGAGAAGTCCCTGCGGGGGCTGCGCGAGCGGGCCGCCGCCGAGGGCCTGCTCGATATCGCCTACACGACCGCCGACTCGCCCTTCGGCACCCTGCTGCTGGCGAAGACGCCGCGGGGGCTGGTGCGGATCGGGCTGCCGGGCGAGGACACGGATGCCCTGCTCGCCGACCTCGCCGGCCGGGTCTCGCCGCGGGTGCTCGAGGCTCCCGCCGGGCTGGACGAGGAGCGGCGCGAGCTCGACGACTACTTCGCCGGACGGCGACGCAGCTTCGAGCTGCCGATCGACTGGCAGCTCAGCCACGGCTTCCACCTGCGGGCGCGCCAGGGCATCGCCGCGATCCCCTACGGCGAGACGCGGACCTATACCGACCTCGCCCGCGAGGCGGGCAACGAGCGGGCGGTCCGCGCCGCCGGCTCGGCCTGCTCGCGCAACCCGATCCCGCTGGTCGTCCCCTGCCACCGGGTCCTGCGCAGCGACGGCAGCCTCGGCGGCTACGCGGGCGGGCTCGCGATGAAGGAGCGACTGCTGGAACTGGAGCGGCGCACGCAGATCGGATAGAAGAAGGCATGAAACGTCACCTTCTCCCGCTCCCGATCTTGGTCCTGCTCGCCTCGGCGGTCGCGTCGCCGGCCGCCCTCGCGGCGCCATCCACGCCGGCCGCGCCGAGCGCCGGCCTGCACGCCGCTCCCTTCGACGACGAATCCGAATTCGAAGAATTCGAAGACGAAGGCGGTGAATGCGAAGCCGAAGAATTCGAAGAAGCCGAAGAATACGAAGACGAGAGATTCGCGATCAGGGACGCCGAAGACGACGAATGCGGCGAAGAAGTCGAGACCGCCGGCAAGGGCTTCGTCACCGCCCCCGCCGCCTGCCTGGTGCGCCGCGCCGAATCGAAGGTCGCGACGCTGCCCGCCTCCGATCATGTCCGGCTCACGGTCCGCTACCAGACCTATGAGCCCACCAAGGTCGCCGTCGGCCTCAAGCTGAAGGACCACAAGGGCAGCCTCCCGATCCTGCACGCGACCAAGCACCTCGGCGGCAAGGGCGTGCTCCAGCTCACTGCCAAGGTCGGCAAGGGGACGATCGAAAGGGCCCTCGGGGCGAGCGAGTTCGATGTCTCGCTGCGGGCGCCCGACACGCCCGATTTCTGCGCGGGCGACCTCGAACAGCGCCTGCATACCGTCAAGCACGGCGGCAAGGGTTAGTCCACGCCGCTACCCGGGCGGAGGGAGCGTCGCCACCAACCACTCGGCGGCGACCGGCACCGTCGCCGGGTCGATCGTGTGGGCGACGCCGGACTCGCGGTAGGTGACGTCGATCCCGCCCGCGAGGAGCAGGTCGCAGGCGGCCCGGCCGAAGCCGACCTCGATCACCGGGTCGCGGTCGCCATGGGCGATCAGCGCGCGGGTGCGCCGGCGGTCGGCGAGGCTCGGGGCCCAGCCCGGCACGGTCGGCACGAAGCCGCTGAAGGCGAGGACGCCGGCGACGGCGGGGCGCTCCCCGCTCCAGCCCATCGCGTGGCTCATCACGGCGCCCATCGAGAAGCCGGCCAGCACGGTGCGCTCCGGCCCCACCCCGGTCTCCTCCCAGAGTCCGTCGTGCATCTCGGCGAGCGCCGCCCGCGCCGCCTCGAAGGTCGCGCGGTCCGGGTAACCGACCTTCGGCACCAGGTACCAGTGGTGGCCGGGCAGGCCCGGCACCTGCAGCGGTCCGCGTACCGAGACCACCCGCAGCCGCGCCGCCGGGTCGAGCGCGTCGGCCAGGCCGAGCAGGTCGTTCTCATCGGTGCCGCGCCCGTGGTGGAGGACCAGGAGCCCGTCGGGGTGCCCCGCCGCCGGCCGTTCGACCATGACCAGCGGCGCCATCGCGCTAGTCGGCCGAGGAGGCCGCGGTCTTCTCGAGGTAATCGCGGACGAAGCCGTCGAGGTCGCCGTCGAGCACCCTCTGCACGTCGCCCATCTCGTGCTCGGTGCGGTGGTCCTTGACCATCGTGTAGGGGTGGAGGACGTAGGAGCGGATCTGCGAGCCCCAGGCGACGTCTTTGACCTCGCCGCGCGCCTTGGCCAGCTCCTCGGCCCGTTTGCGCTCCTCCAGCTCGATCAGCTTCGACTTCAGCAGCTGCATCGCGACGGCCTTGTTCTGGGTCTGCGAGCGCTCGTTCTGGCACTGGACGACGACGCCGGTCGGGATGTGGGTGATCCGCACCGCGGAGTCGGTCTTGTTGACGTGCTGGCCGCCTGCGCCGGAGGCGCGGTAGGTGTCGATCCGCAGGTCGGCGTCGTCGATCTCGACGTCGACGCCCGCCTCGACCAGCGGGCCGACGTCGACCTGGGCGAAGCTGGTGTGACGGCGGGCCGAGGAGTCGAAGGGGCTGATCCGGACCAGCCGGTGGACGCCGCGCTCGGCGGCGAAGAGGCCGTAGGCGTTCTCGCCGCGGGCGATGAAGGTCGCCGACTTGAGGCCGGCCTCCTCCCCCGGCGAGGCCTCCGCCATCTCGACCGCGAAGCCGCGGCGCTCGGCCCAGCGCAGGTACATCCGCAGCAGGATCTCGGCCCAGTCCTGGGAATCGGTGCCGCCCGCCCCGGCGTGGACGGTGACGACCGCGTCGCCGGCGTCGTACTCGCCGCTGAAGAGGCGCGCCTCCGCGAGCTCGGCGAGCCGCGACTCGACCTGACCCAGCTGCCCCTCCAGCTCGGCCTCGATCTCCTCGTCCTCCTCGGCCAGCTCGGCGAGGTCGTCGAGCTCGACTACGTCGGACTCGAGGCCGCGGAACATCTCCAGGCGGCGCTGGGCACGGGCGTGGGCGGCGGAGGTACGGGCCGCCGCCTCCTGGTCGTCCCAGAAGCCGGGCTTGCCCATCTCCTCCTCGAGCGCGGCGGCTTCCTTCTCCAGGCCGGCCGGGTCAAAGGTAGTCCGAGAGCAGGGACAGCTGCTCGCGGACAGCGGCGATTCGCGGCGCTACGGGCTCTTTCTGCGCGGCATCGGCCATGCATCACAGATTACTGGTGACTTCCACCGGGACGAGCGCCGCCAGATGGGACCCCATCTAAGCGTGGGAGAACCCGGCGAGGCGGAGCGCCTCCTCGCGGTCCTCGAAGGGGCGCCAGGCGCGGACGCGGTGGTCGCGCAGCTCGAAGAGCCAGGCCATCTCGTCCTCCCCGGCGAGCTCGCCCTCGTCGTCGTCCCAGTGCCAGCGGCGCATGATCAGCGCCACGGCGCGGCCGTCGCCCTCCGCCGTGCACTCCTCATACAGTCGCTCGAGCTCGATCGTCTGCTGCACCCCGCCGCGCTCGCGCGTCGCCCACCGCCGCGCCGCCTCCGTGCCCTTCAGGAGCCCCTTCATCGAGTGCAGCTCGACCGTCGGGTCGAGCACCGCGACGAACGCGTCGAGGTCGCGCTCGTTGAAGGCGCGGACGAACTCGCGGACGGGGTCCCTCAGGCCCCGTGGCACTTCTTGTACTTCTTGCCGGATCCGCACCAGCAGGGGTCGTTGCGACCGATTTTGTCGTGCTCGTCCTTGACCACGGTCTCGACCACCTCGCCGCCGTTGCCGTTCGGCCCGACCGCCTGCGCGGCCGCCATGTCGACGGCACCGCCCGCGGTCGCGGTCCCGGCGCCGGCCGCGGCGGCGACCTGTTCGAGCGCCGAGGGCTGCGCCGCGGCGGTCCCGCCGGAGTAGTCGAGCGCGCGCCGGTCGGTGCCCGCTTCGAAGCCACCGCCCTGGAACTCCTCGCCGGGCGCCTCGGTGAATTCGATCTCGGCGTTGAAGACGAGCTTCGAGAATTCCTCCCAGATCGAGTGCATCAGCTCCTCGAACATCGAGAAGCCCTCGTTTTTGTAGGCCACCAGGGGGTCGATCTGGGCGAAGCCGCGGAGGTGGATGCCCTCGCGCAGATAGTCCATGTCGAAGAGGTGTTCGCGCCAGCGGTTGTCGATCACCTGCAGCAGGATCGAGCGCTCGAGGTGGCGCATCAGCTCCTCGCCGAGCTTCTCCTCGCGCTCGTCGTAGGCGGCCATCGCGTCTTCGTCGAGGTCGTCCTTCAGCTTCTCGCGGTCGATCGTCTCCGGCACCAGCGAGGCGACCTCGATCGCGACCGGCCAGATCTGGCGCAGCTGGGTCTCCAGCTCGTCGAGGTCCCATTCGTCGATGATGTCGCTCGCGGTGTACTCGTCGACGAGGCGCTCGATCACCCCCTCGAGCTCGTCGCGAGAGGTCTCCGAGATGTCGCGCCCTTCGAGGATCTCGCGGCGATATTTGTAGACGACGCGGCGCTGCTCGTTCATCACGTCGTCGTACTCGAGCACGCGTTTGCGGATCAGGATGTTCTGTTCCTCGACCTTCTTCTGCGCGTTCTCGACCGTTTTCGTCAGCATTTTCGCTTCCAGCGGCACTTCGGTGCCGTCATCGTCGACCGGGCCGAGGCGGTCGAGGATTTTGTAGATCCGGTCGCCGGCGAAGAGGCGGATCACGTCGTCTTCGGCGGAGAGGAAGAAGCGCGACTCGCCGGGATCGCCCTGGCGGCCGGAGCGACCGCGCAGCTGGTTGTCGATGCGGCGCGACTCGTGGCGCTCGGTACCGCAGATGAAGAGGCCGCCGAGCTCGCGCACCTCCTCCGCCTCGGCCTGGCACTGGGGCCGCAGCTCGGCCGCCTTCTCCGCCACCGCCTCCTCGTAGCCCTCGTCGCCGTGGGTGATCCCCTGCTTCTTCAGCTCGGCGATCGCCAGGTGTTCGGCGTCGCCGCCGAGCTTGATGTCGACCCCGCGGCCCGCCATGTTGGTGGCGATCATCACCGCGCCCTTGCGCCCCGCCTGGGCGATCAGCTCGCCCTCTCGCTCGGCGTGCTCGGGTTTGGCGTTGAGGACGGCGTGCTGGATGCCGTCACGTTTGAGCGCCCCGGAGATCATCTCCGAGACCTCGACCGAGACGGTCCCGACCAGCACCGGCTGCCCTCTCTCGTGGCGGCTGACGATCTCGTCGATCACCGCCTGCCACTTGCCGTCTTTGGTCTTGAAGATCTGGTCGTTGCGATCGAGCCGGATCATCGGCTGGTTGGTCGGGACCTCGACCACCGGCATCTCGTAGATTTTCATGAACTCGGTCGCCTCGGTGAGGGCCGTGCCGGTCATCCCCGAGAGCTTGTCGTAGAGCCGGAAGTAGTTCTGCAGGGTGATCGTCGCGAGCGTCTGGTTCTCCTCGCGGATCGCCACCCCTTCCTTCGCCTCGACCGCCTGGTGGAGGCCTTCCGACCAGCGCCGGCCCTCGAGGATGCGGCCGGTGAACTCGTCGATGATCATCACCTCGCCGTCGATCACCGCGTAGTCGTCGTCTTTCTTGTAGAGCGACTCGGCC
>DASZZB010000151.1:0-1604 GCA_035545115.1 Solirubrobacterales bacterium
TCCCCGTCCCCGTCCCCGTCCTCGTCCTCGTCCTCGCTCCCCCCCCCCGCCGTCACCCCGCCCCCCGCACCCCCTTCTCCACCTCCGGCCCCTCCGGCCCCTCCTGCCGCCTCCCTCGAAAGCCTCCCCGCCGACGAAGCCTGGCGCCGGGTCCTGGCCGCGTTCGAAAAGAAGAGCCTCTCGCTCGGCGCCATGCTGGCCCACGCCGATGTCGTATCGATGAACGACGGGGCGCTCACCCTCTCGTTTCCGCAGCGCTTCGACGCGGACCGCGCCGAGCGCAACCGCGCCGAGATCGAGGCGGTCGTCTCGACGGTGCTGGGCCGCGTGGCCAAGTTGACGGTCACCACCGCCGCCGCGCCGAAGGCGGCCGCCATCCGGTCCGAGGTCGGGCAAGAGACGGACGCCGTGACCGCGGATCGCCGCGCGCGCGAGGCCGAGGCCCGCCAGCATCCCCTGATTCGCCGCGCTCAAGACGTGTTCGGCGCCTCGCTGAAGGAGATCAAAACCTGATGTCGATCCCGGATTTGAAAGGATTGTTCGAGACCGCCCAGCGCATCCAGAGCGAGGTCGCGCGCGTGCGCGAAGAGCTGGCCCGCAAGACGGTCGAAGGGGAGACGGGCGGGGGCCTCTGCCGCTGCACGGTCAACGGCAAGGGCGAGGTCCTGTCCGTCACCATCGACGACGCCATCCTCGGCAACAAGAAGATGATCGAGGATCTGGTGGTCGGCGCCGTCAACGTGGCCCTGACCCGCGCGCGCGAGGCGGCCGAGACCGACCTGTCGCAGGTCACCGGCGGGCTGCCGCTGCCGCCCGGACTGTTCGGGGGCTGAGCGGCGTTGGTCGCGTCCCCCATCGCGCGCCTCATCCAACAGCTGGCGAAGCTGCCCGGGGTGGGCGAGAAGACCGCCGCGCGCCTGGCGTTCCACATCCTGCGCGCGTCGTCCGACGACGCCGCCGCCCTGGCCGCCGCGATCGCCGAGGTCCGCCAGAAGATCCGCTTCTGCTCGGTGTGCTGCGACCTGACCGAGGCCGACCCCTGCGGCATCTGCCGGGACGCGCGCCGGGACGCCGGGATCGTGTGCGTGGTCGCCCAGCCCCAGGACGTCATCGCGATCGAGCGAGCCGGCGGCTACCGGGGCCGCTACCACGTGCTGCACGGGCTGCTCTCGCCTCTGGACGGCGTCGGGCCCGACGACCTGCGGGTCGCCGAGCTCGTGCGCCGGTGCGGCGACGGGACGATCCGCGAGGCGATCCTGGCCACCAGCCCCAGCGTGGAAGGGGAGGCCACGGCGGTTTACCTGTCGAAGCTCCTGCGGCCGCTGGGGGTGCGCGCCACCCGCATCGCGACGGGCGTGCCCATCGGGGGCGAGCTGGAATATGCCGACCAGGCGACCCTCGCCCGCGCCATCGACGGGCGCCGCGAGATGTAGGCAAGGATGTAGGCAGGCCGCCCAGTTTCCCCGACGAGGAAGCTTCCTCGACGCTGAAGCTAAGGTAAGATGCCTTGAATCCCGATTTCCTGAATGGTACTCGTGAGTATCCCTAGCACCGCCATGTCGACCCGGCGAGGAGCGCGATGAGTGGCCCCGATGTGATGTTTC
>DASZZB010000152.1:0-27287 GCA_035545115.1 Solirubrobacterales bacterium
CGCGGTGCCGATCCCGGACCCACGCGAGAGCCGCGCCCGCCGCGAACGCGTCGCCGGCGCGGGCTAGAGCTCCCGCCGCACGGCGGGGGCGACCTCGGTGCCGAAGAGCTCGATCGAGCGCATCACCTCGGCGTGGGGGAGGGTGCCGACGCTGAACTGGATCAGGAAGCGGTCGTGGCCGAAGACCGAGTGCAGGTGGAGGATCTTCTCGGCGACCTCGGCGGGGGAGCCGACCAGGTTGGCGCCCTCGAGCCGCCGGCTCGCCTCGAAGGCGGCGCGGCTCATCGGCGGCCAGCCGCGCTCGCGGCCGATCCGGTCCATCATCCGGGCGAAGGCGGGGAAGGCGATGTCGGCGGCTTGCTGCGAGTTGGGCGCGACGAAGCCGTGCGAGTTGATGCTGAGGGCGGGGGCCGGCGCGCCCGCCTCGGCCGCCGCCGCGGCGTGCAGCTCGGCGAACGGCTTGAAGCGCGCCGACTCGCCGCCGATGATCGCCAGCGCCAGCGGCAGGCCGAGCCGCCCGGTGCGGATCGCCGACTGCGGCGAGCCGCCGACCGCGACCCAGACCGGCAGCGGGTCCTGCAGTGGGCGCGGGTAGACGCCGCGACCCTCGATCGGCGGCCGCAGCCGTCCCCGCCAGGTCACCTCGGTGGAGGCGCGCACGGCGAGCAGCAGGTCGAGCTTCTCGGCGAAGAGCTCGTCGTAGTCATCGAGGTCGTGGCCGAAGAGCGGGAAGGACTCGACGAAGGAGCCGCGCCCGGCCATGATCTCGGCGCGGCCGCCGGAGAGCAGGTCGAGCGTGGCGAAGTCCTGGAAGACCCGGACCGGGTCGTCGGAGCTGATCACCGAGACGGCGCTGGTGAGCCGGATCCGCTCGGTCCGCTCGGCCGCCGCGGCCAGCACCACCGCGGGGGCGGAGACGGCGAAGTCGGCGCGGTGGTGCTCGCCGATGCCGAAGACGTCGAGGCCGACCTGGTCGGCCAGCTCGATCTCCCGGGTCAGGTCGCGCAGCCGCCGCTCGGCGCTGACGATCGGCCCGCCGTCGACCTCCGGGGTCAGCTCCGCGAAGGTGTAGACGCCCAGCTCCACTCGACGCCCCAGATTATGTGGATGACGGCGGGTGGGCGATGATGCGGCCATGGTCGGCGAACGCAGCGAGGAGGGGTTCGCGGCCCCGACCCTGGAAGACGGTGCCCGCGGCGGCCTCGAGGCGGTCTTCGTCCCCGAGGCGGGCATGGTCTGCTGCTCGGTCAGGCACCGCGGCGAGGAGCTGCTCGGACAGCGCGACGGCCTGCGGGCCTACGTCGACCACCACTCGACGATGGGGATCCCGTTCCTGCACCCGTGGGCGAACCGGCTCGGCGCCGACCGCTTCGAGGTCGGCGGGCGCCGGGTCGACCTCACCCTGCCCGACCTGCCGCTGAAGCGCGACGCGGCGGGGCTGCCGATCCACGGTCTGCTCGCGGCCGCCCCGGGCTGGCGGGTCGAGCGCCACGTCGAGCTCGAGCCCGGCGGCCTGCTCGCCGCGAGCTTCGACTTCGGCGCCTACCCTCACCTGCTGGAGGCGTTCCCCTTCCCACATCGGGTGGAGATCGAGGCGACCCTGGTCGAGGGCTCGCTGGAGATCGCGACCAGCCTCGTCGCGAGCGGCGGCGTCGCGGTCCCGGTCGCCTTCGGCTTCCATCCTTACCTCCGCCTGCCCGGCGTCCCGCGGGCCGAGTGGGTGCTGGAGGCGCCGGTCCACGAGCGCCTCGTGCTCGGGCGCGGCGGCCTGCCGACCGGGGCCCGCGAGCCCGCCGCGATCGAACCGGGCCCGCTCGCCGACCGCACCTACGACGACGCCTTCCTCGCTCCCTCGCCGGGCACCGCCTTTGCCCTCGCAGGCCCCGATCGCCGCATCGAGCTGCGCATGGACGGCGGCTATCCCTTCACCCAGATCTATGCCCCGTCGGACACCGACGCGGTGGCGATCGAGCCGATGACCGCGCCGACCGATGCGCTGGTGACCGGTGACGAGCTCACCTTCGTGCCACCCGGTGAGACCTTCGTCGCGAGCTTCTCGATCTCGGTCCTCTGACCGCTCCCAAGTCGGCACCGCGAAGTTCGAGAGTTGGCACGTTCTGCGCGCCCCGTGGGCGGATTTGCTCCCTAGCGTGCCGCACATGTTCTACAGGCAAGATCTGATCGACCACTTCGTCAAATTCGGCCCGTCGTGGATGTCGGCGGAGCATTCGTCGATCGGTATGGCCCGCGGGTCTTTGTCGATCGCACGCGCGAACAGGACGTACTGCGCACCGATGAAGGGGACGAGTGTCCATGAACACCATCACCGCGCCCAGCTATCCTTTACTTCTGATGCCAAGGGTAAAGGGACAGACCAAGGTTTCCGCGAAGCACCAGGTGACGATCCCGGTCGGTGCGCTGCGTGACGCGCGGCTGCGGTCCGGCGACGTCCTTCGCGTCGAGGCGGACGGCGCGGGCCGGGTGGTGCTCACCCGCGTCGACGAGTTGCTCGACCGCTACCGCGGTTGCGTCGCCGGCGGCCGTCTGCGCGAGACCATCGACGGGCTGCGCGACGAGTGGCGGTAGTCCTCGACTCCGCCGCCATCGTCGCCTTCCTCGATCGCGACGACGCGTTGCACGAGGCCGCCGCCGAGGCGATCGGCGAGCACATCACCGAGGAGCCGCTGCTCGCCTCGGTGGTCAGCTTCGCCGAGGTGCTCACCGGCGCCCACCTCCTCCACCACGACGAGGCGTTGGTGCGCGGCTTCTTCGCCGATCTGGTCGCCGAGATCCTGTCGGTCGAGGTCGGGACCGCCGAACGGGCGGCCGAGCTGCGCTCCGCCAACAAGTCCCTGCGGATGCCCGATGCCCTGATCGCCGCCACCGCAGACGGTCATCCGGACGCGGACCTGCTCCTGACCGGTGACTCGGATCTGGCCGCGGTGCACGACCTCGGCTGTCGCGTGCGCCTGCTCCGCTGAGCGACCGCCCCGCCCGTCGGCGGCGCCCTCACCGAAAGCCGACGGCCCGACGGTCCGCGGACCATGGGCACGGCCGGTTTCGAGCCGGCGACCTCTCACGAACCTTCGGTTCGGCTACCTAGGTGTCTCCGCCGGCTATCGCCATGGCCATCGTCTGGACCCATGCGTCGACCAGGTTCTCGTCATCGACCGGGACAGTTACGCCGATGACGTCGCGCAACAGGCGCGAGGACAGGAGCGATCCGAGCCCGAACATCGCGAGTGCCCTCGCCTCCTCGGCCGGCAGCTCGCGCTCGGCCTCCGCGGCGATCCAGCCGGCGAAGCCGCTCAGGGCCGAGCCGACCAGCTGCTCGGCCGCGGCGGTGAGCACCTGAGGCCGGTTACGGACATCGGAGGCGAGGATCCGCAGGAGTTCGGACTCCTCGTCGAGCTCGGCGAGGAAGTAGCGGGCGGTGAGCTTGAGTTCTGCCCGGAGATCGCCCAGCGAACCGAGCACCTCCCGGATTCGACGCAGCGCCCCGAGCCGCTCGAGATGGCGCTCGATCCCGGCGGCGAGGAGGGCTTCCTTGCTCTTGAAGTGGTGATAGAGGCCACCCGCCCCGGGGGTGAGCCCGGCGGCATCCTCGATCTTGGCGACGCTGGTCGCGGCATAGCCGTTCTGGCTGAACAGGCGCATCGCCTCGTCGACGATCCGTTCGCGGGTGGAGACCGGGCTCGCGGCGGGCATTGTCCCTAAGTGTACACTTAGCCCAGGTCAGTGACTCAAGAACCCAGAAACGGTGACGGCATCCGACGCGGACGCGTGCGGCGCACCGTGCCGCTGGCGACCCTGAGCGCGCGCACCGCCGGCGAGGCCGTCGTGGTCGGCCTGCGGAAGAAGCTCACCGGTGCCGAGGACACCGAGTTCCAGGTCCGCACGGCCGAGCGCTACGCCGAGCTGCTCGGTTCGTCCAAGGGCGCCCTGATGAAGGCCGGCCAGATGCTCTCCTTCGTCTCCCTCGGCTCGGCGGTCGACCCTGAGTTCCAGGCGATCCTCCAGGGGGCGCTGACGCGGCTGCGGGACGACGCGCCGCCGATGGCGCCGGAGCTGGCCCGCGAGGTCCTCGAGCGCGAGCTCGGCCGACCGACCGAGGAGGCCTTCGGGGAGATCGACTGGGAGCCGCTCGCCGCGGCCTCGATCGGGCAGGTTCACGCGGCGCGCCTGCACGACGGCCGCCCCGTCGCGGTCAAGGTCCAGTACCCGGGGGTCGGCGACGCGATCGAGGCCGACCTGAAGAACACCCAGCTGCTGGCGACCCTCCTCGGCCTGATGCGCGGCCTCTCGCCACGGTCGCCGAAGCTCGACATCAAGGGAGTCTCCGAGGAGATCCGGGAGCGGATCGAGGAGGAGCTCGACTACCGCACGGAGGCGGCCAACCAGACCGAGTTCGCCGAGATCTACGCCGGGCATCCGTTCATCCACGTGCCGGCGGTGGTGGCGGAGCTCTCGACCGCCCGGGTCCTGACCCAGGAGCTGGCGCAGGGCATGTCCTGGAGTGAGGCGCTCGACGCCGGCGAGGAGCTGCGCGCCGCCTGGGCGGAGGCCATCTACCGCTTCTTCTACGGCTCCTACGTCCGCCAGCACCTCTTCAACGCCGATCCTCACCCCGGCAACTTCCTCTTCCACGAGGACGGCAGCGTCACCTTCCTCGACTTCGGCTGCGTCAAGAGGCTCGAGCCCGAGGAGACGGAATCGCTCGACCTCGTACTGCGCGAAGCCCTGCGCGGAAACGTCGAGGAGACGTGGCGACTGAGCATCGAGCGGGGCTTCTTCGACCCGTCGGGGTCTCTCACTCCCGAGGAGGTCCTTGGCTACTGGCGCGAGCCGGTCGAGCTGTACTGGGGGGAGCAGCCGTTCACGGTCACCTCCGACTACGTCGCCAGGCTGATCGAGACCCGTTACCTGCCGACCGGGCCATCGTCGAACGCCTTCCATCACGTCACCATGCCGCCCACCTACACGGTCCTCGGCCGGCTCGACATCGGAGTCATGTCGTTGATCTCGAGGCTGAGGGTGGCGGTCCCGTGGGGCAGGGTGGTCGCCGAGTCGCTCGAGGGGGCCGACCCGGTCACGCCGATGGGCAAGGCCGATCGCGCCTTCCGCGAAGAGCGGGGACCGGTGGACGGCCGTGCCTGACTGGAGTGCCTGGCCATTCGAGGCGGAGGATCCCTACCCCGGCTACCGGACCGCGCGCGAGGAGGCGGCGGTGCGATGGGACCAGGGAGTCGGCGCCCATCTGGTCCTCTCCCACGAACACGCCGCGACGGCGCTGCGCGGCGGGGAGTGGAGCTCCGATCCCCGCAACAGTCCGCAGCTGCTCGCCGCCCTGGAGGAGGTGGATGACCTCGGAGTCTGGGGCCGGCAGACGCTCCTCACCAGCGACCCGCCGGCCCACACGCGGCTGCGGAGCGCGGTCAGCCGCTTCTTCACCCCGCGCGCCGTCCGTGGGATCCAGGATCGGGTCGCGGCGATCGTCGAGACCGCGCTCGCTCCGGTCCTGGAGGGAGAGCCGACCGAGTTGATGGCGGAGCTGGCATATCCGATCCCGCTGGCGGTGATCGCGGAGCTGTTCGACGTCGGCCTCGAGGGGGCCGAAGTGCTCGGAGCCGAGACCCCGGTGCTCGCCCGGGGCCTGGAGCTCGATCCCGCCGCCGAGGAGAACGCGGAGGTCGCGGCCGCGGCGCTGCGGGTGATGCTCTTCCTGGTCCCGATCGTCGCCCGGCGGAAGGTCGAACCGGGCGACGATCTGCTGAGCGCGTTGATCCATCCGCCCGCCGGCGGCGCCGCCCTGGCCGACGAGGAGATCATCACGATGTGCCTGCTGCTGCTCGCCGCCGGCCACGAGACGACGGCGAACCTGATCGGCAACGGGGCCGTCGCGTTGTTCGAGCGCCCCGGCCAGCTCGACTGGCTGGCGCGACACCCCGCGCACGCGTTGCAGGCCGTGGACGAGCTGCTCCGGTTCGAGAGCCCGGTCCAGGTCGCCTCACGCATCGCCACCGTCGACATGGACCTCGGCGGTGTCGAGGTCGCAAAGGGAGAGCAGGCGCTCGTCGTCATCGGCGCGGCGAACCGCGATCCGGCCCGTCATCCGGATCCGGACCGGCTGGACCTCTCCCGCGAGGGTGTCGCCCACCTCGCCTTCGGCCTCGGCCCGCACTTTTGCGTCGGCGCCGGCCTCGCCCGACTCGAGGCCCGGGAGACCTTCGTCCGCCTGGCCCGATCCCCCCTGCGTCCCGAGCCCGGAACCTGGTCGATCCGTCGGGACCGCTCCCACATGTTCAGGCGGCTGCAGTCCCTGGACGTCGACGGCGACTCGATCCTCCGCCCTATCTCGACTCCCTGACCTGCCCCAGGTAGATGGAGGGCACCGAAGCGCGACATTTTGGTTCCGCCTTCGCCTCACATAGGTGTACCGGGAAGCCGATAAAGCTGTTTGAGATTCGGACGCTATCCATGGGCAAAGGAAAGGCGACCGCATTGACCCACACCATCGACGATTCGCGCCAGACGCATAAGAGGGGCTCTCGTGGTTGAGCAACGCCGGCTCGCGATCACGGCGATGATCGACGGCCGTTCGGTTTCGCGCCAGGAGGTGCTGGCCTGGGAGGCGCGGCGGGCGGCGAAGGTCTGCGGGAAGCTCGCAATCCCGGCGTCGGGAGACTTGACGACCATGCGGAAGGCGCTGGTCGCGCGCAAGCTCGAACTTGGCCAGGAGGCGCTGGAGCGGCAACTGGGCCGCGAGCTGCGCCTCTCGGCCCGGGGCGGACGCGTCGTGGCCGCTGTGTCGCGCGGGCGACGGCGGCTCTGCCCGATCGAACTGCGCGGCAGCGGCGGGTCGGCGGAGGCGATGCCGGCCTACTACAAGCGGGCGATGGAGGCCGGGGACGAGGCGGCGCTGCTGGCCGCCTGCCCGGATCACTACGTGCTGCGGGCGGCGGGGGAGGGCCGCGAGCTGGTGGTCGAGACCATGGGAGGGTCGCCGCTGGCGGCGGGCATCTTCCTGGCGGACGCCGAGCCGAGCGAGATGCGGACGCAGGCCGACCCGAGCTTCCCCGTGCAGTGGGTCGCGGTGGGGCGGATCGGCGCGGGCGGGCCCGTGGCCGGGGCGATCCGCCACCAGTTCCGCGACGGGCCGGACGGCTTCAGGGCGCGGCTCACCGGCGAGTTCCCGATCGCGACGCCGCCCTGGCTGATCCGCGAGCACCGCTGGCATCTGGCCTGCGAGTTCTCCAACTGGATCGAGATGGCGAACGCTTGAGCCGGCTCCGGCCGCCTTAAGCTGAATCCGACTCGACCGAGTATTGGAGGACACCATCGCTTCATCCGGGGACAATCGCGCCGATCTGGAGGCGCTGCGCTCCGTCCTCCTCGCTCGCATCCGCGCTCGCTCGAGGGAGGTCGAAGAGGCGATCGTCGCGGCCAACGTCGAGATCGAACCGCGGCTGGGGAGCGACCCGGAGGGGATCGCCGGACTCGAGGCCGCGGCCGCGCAGACGGTGGAGCTGGTCGGCGAACTGATCGCCCAGGGCGTCGACTGGACGCCCCGGTACCCACCGGCCGTCGCGGCCCAGGTTCGGTATCTGGCCCGCCACGGCGTCGCGCTGGAGGCCGTGATGCGGGGTCACTACGCGACCACCAGCGTCTGCTTCAAGTTCGCGCTCTCCGAGATCACCGAGCTGCCGGCCGCGACGCTCCCCTATCTGCTCGAGATACAGGGCCGCCACGGCGACTACCTGATGGCCTCGGTCGCGGCGGAGTACGAAGCGGAGCGGGAGCGTCTCTCGCGGCCGAGCGCCCGGCGGCTCGAGGAACGGATCGAACGGCTCCTCGCCGGCGAGGAGGCCGGCGGCCCGCTCGGCTATGAGCTGGACGCCTGGCACCTCGGCCTGATCGCCGTCGGCCCCGGTTCGGAGCTCGCTCTGCGCCGGCTCTCCGAGCGGCTCGGCGCCCGCCTGCTCCTACTGCCGAAAGGACGTGAGACCGCGTGGGCCTGGCTCGGCTCGGCCCGCCCGATCGCCTTCGACCAGCTGGAGCGCCGCCTCCCCAACGGCGACGCGGAGGTCTCCCTGGCGGTGGGCGAGTCGCGCTGGGGAACGCCGGGTTGGCGCCTCACACACACCGAAGCGGAGCTTGCCGAGGAGGTCTCGTCCCATGCCCCGGGCATGCTCACCCGTTGCGCCGACGTCCTTCTCCTCGCGGCGACCGCGCGCGAGAAGCGGGTCTCGCAAATCCTCCTCGACCTATATCTCGGTCCGCTCGACGCGGGCAAGGACGGCGACACGCTCCGCGCGACGCTCAGGGCCTATTACGCGGTCGGCGGCAACTCGGCCTCCGCCGCCGCCTCGCTGGGGGTCGATCGCCAGACGGTGCGCCGACGACTTCACCGGATCGAGGAGCTGCTCGGCCGCCCGCTCGAGGACCGTCGGGTCGAGATGGAGATGGCGCTGCGGGTCGAGCGGTACCTGGGGATCACCCGCGGCCCCGCCGGGGCGGGCCGCGCGAAGTAGCGCCCGCGACGCCGCGAAGCGCGACATCCTCGGCCTCTCCAAGCCCCACATCGGTGTCCCCGGGCGGGCCTCCCGGCCGTTAGAAATTTGATCAGCCGACAGAGGCGAGACCGCGCGGGACCTGGTCGTCCCGTGACCTCGGGCGGGATGACCAGCGCGGCAGGGAGGGTGAATGACCACTAGGGCAGGAGGGGACATGGGGAGCCAGGGGAACTCGTCGCCGGCGACGGGATCGGGGTACAGAAGGCGGCAAGGGAGCAGGGGGGAGATCTACGTGAGACGCCATGTGAAGGCAGTCACCACGGGATCAATCGAAGGGCGCCGAACCGATGGCCGCGGCCGCGCGGTTCGCGGAGCTCGCGGCGCCCGGCTCGCCCCCGTCGCCCTCGTCGCCCTGCTCGCGCTTGCCATTGCTTCGAGCGCCAGCGCCGCCAGCTACCAGCGTCCGTTCAAAGAAGTCTTCGGCACCGTCGAACAGCCGACCTTCATCAATCCGCAGGTGCTCGCCGTGGACCCGAACACCGGCGACGTCTTGGTCGCCGACAGCAGCACCAAGGCTATGACTCGCTTCCACGCGGATGGCACCCCGGCCCCGTTTTCCGCGCTCGGCTCCAACAAGATCGACGGCGCACGGGGTGCGGGGGGGCGCACGCGCGCCGAATGCGATGTGGAACCGGAATCCTGCGATGAAACCCCCCAGAACGGACTCGAATTCAGATCCGCCAGTGCTGCCGGAGGCGCCGCTCAACAACAAATCGCGATCGATGGCTCCTCGGGGCCAACGAAGGGTGATATATACGTGGCGCAATCGCGTACTGGTCGGCCGGGTCAAGGGCTGGTGGACATCTTCTCCTCCGAAGGCAGGTACCTCGGACAGCTCACGGCGACCGAGCTTGGCCCGCTAACCGAACCCTGTGGACTCGCGGTCGACCCGACTGGCGCACTGTATGTCGCTGTCGGATCTATCGGATCTGGCGCCCAACACGAAATCGCCAAGTACGTTCCCGGCGGCAATCCCGTCACGAATGTAGACAACCTGGCGAACTTTCCAGTGAAGAACGCGTTTACGTGCAACATGGCGGCTGGAGTCGGGCAGTCGACAGGATGGTTGTTCGCTGCTATCAGCAACGAAAACAGCTCTATCAAAGTCAATGAGACCACCGGTGAAGTGACCGAATTCGTCAACGGTCTAGGCGGTGGCCTGGCTGCCATGGACCCGACCAGTGGCAACCCGATTCTCGGTCGAAATCAAGCAGGAATCGACGAATTCGACGGCTCTCTCGCCGAAGCGACCGCGCGGCTGTCCCGTCTCGTGCCAAAAAAGGCAGTGACGGGCCTCGCAGTCAATGCGTCCGGTGAAGCTTACGTGCTGGTTGGCGCGTCGGAACCATACGTATCCGTCTATGGGCTCCCAGCCGTGGTCGCCACGGTCACCGGCGATCAGCCCACCAACGTCACCGGCACCCGCGCTACGCTCCACGGCACCGTCAACCCAGCTGGGCTGGAAGTGACAGAATGCCTCATCGAATGGGGTCCGACGGCCACCTACGGGAACGTAGAACCGTGCGAAGGGTTGCCGGCGGGAGTGTCGGACTCCCAAGATCACGCGGTCCACGTGAGGATCAGTGGTCTCACGCCGAATGGCGCCACTTACCATTTCCGTGTGAGTGCAACCGACGCACACGGAACGGAATCCTCTTCCGATCGCACCTTTACCACGGCTCAAACGGTGGTGACCAACCAGGCGACCGAAGTCGCTACTGGGTCCGCGACGCTCAGCGGCACGCTTCGTCCCGAAGGCACCCCTTATACGAGCTGTGAATTTGAATGGGAAGTCTCCAGCCGCGTCGGCCTTGAACAAAGGGCGCCCTGTGAGCCGACCGCTGAAGAACTCGAAGCTGGCTTCACGGCCCAGCCGGTAAGGGCGACCCTCACCGGCTTGCAGCCCGATACCTCCTACCGCTTCCGCGTGACGACCGATCGGGGCACTGGCGACATCGAGGAATTCACCACCCTCGGGGCGCCGCGCATCAGCGAAGTGCGTGCTCTAAATGCCACGCAGAATACCGCTTTGCTCGAAGCCAAGGTCAATCCGAATGGGATTCCTACGACCTACCGCTTCGAATGGGGTCCCACCGCGAGCTACGGCAACCAGGTTCCGGTAGAACTTGAACCATCCTTGGGCAAAGGGACCGGTCCGGTCCTCGTCATGGCCTCCCTTACCGGGCTATCCTCAGGTGCGACCTACCATTATCGCGTCGTCGCCACGAGCGAAGCGGGGAGCACGGTTAGTTCCGACCAAGAAGTGGAAACGCTCAACGCTTGCGGCTTTCCCGACCAGCGCTGTCTCGAGTTGGTCTCGCCGAGAGGTCTGAACTTGGCGGCGGCCCCCGGACGATTCCTGGCGGGCATCGAGATTCACAATCAGGCCTCCGAAGAGCCAGGCTCATTCGCCTATGTGATCGAAGGCGGGCTCCCCGAAGCCACGAAAGGCGGCGAAGTCCTGTATCGCTCCTCACGCTCGGCGGGTGCCGGCTGGAGCTCTTCCCTCCTCAGCCCGCCGACGACCGTGCGAAACGAACAGCTCGGAACCGTTGCCGCCCCGAGCGAGTTCTTTGGCCTCTCGCCCGACCTCAGCTGTGGAGTGGTCGGAAGCCCGCAGCCTCTCACCGATGACCCGGTGGCGGAACTGATGGACAAGGCGGGCGGTGCCAATCTCTACCTGCGCTCCGCGGCCGGGAATTACGGGCTCATCACCGACATCCCCCCAGAAGAGCTGAAGCGCCAAACTAATGGCTTGTCGCAGGAATTCACCCTCGCCGGGATGTCACCCGACTGCTCGACGGTCGTGTTCTCCACGATGAACCACTACTCGAGCGTCGGTGGCGTCGGCACTACCCGGCTCTACGAATGGAGGGAAGGCAGCGGACTCCATTACCTCGGTTGGGTTCCCGGCGCAACCGGAGAACAGGTGGCGGAAGCGACAGCCGGCGCCGGCAACGTCGTGTCCGAAGACGGTTCGCGGGTCTTCTTCATGGCCGACCGGGCCGTCGCCGGCAACCCCGGGGAAGTCGGCACGCAGGGAGTCTTCGTTCGCCAAGGCGGAACTGTGACCCACGATCTCTCGGCGTCACAGACCGCGACGCCCGACACCGGCGCCACCTACCGGGGTGCGACGCCGGACGGCTCCAGGGTCTATTTCACCGCGAACGCCGGTCTCACCACCTCATCGAGCGAAGGCGGGACCACGGACCTCTACGAATATGACTTCGACAAGCCCGACGGGACCAGGCTCAGCGACCTCTCGGCGACCCCCGAACCTGGCGGGGCGAACGTGAAGGCGGTGGTGGGAATCGCCTCAGACGGATCACACGTCTACTTCACCTCTCCGGCGCAGCTTGTGCCCGGTCGCGGCAAGACCCTTGCGCAGAACATAGTCGGCGGGTCGCTGTCACTCTACGACAGGGATGAAGAAGCCACGCATTTTGTCGCGACGGTCGAAGGTAACACGGAATTCGATGGCCTTCCACCGGTAGCAGGGGCCGGGGGGGAAGCGACCCGTGTCAGTCCCACGGGACGTTACCTGCTGTTCGAGTCCGGCGGCGACGTGACCGGCTATGAAGGCGGCGATGTGAAGCAGGCCTATCTCTATGATGCGGACAGCCCCGTTGAACCGACGGTGTGCGTCTCCTGTCGCCAGGACGGCGCATCATCTCTGAATCCCCCGGGGACGGCCCTACCTCCCCTCGCGCCGGTCGTCGGAGGTAACCCCCTCTATAAGCCGCAGACCCTCGTCGTCAAGGACGGGAAGCCGGAGGTTTTCTTCAGCTCGAGGGATCGCCTCGCGCCGGGCGCCGCGGCCGGGTTCGCCAACCTCTACGAGTGGGCACATGGCCAGGTGTTTCTCCTCGTGGCGCAGTCGGTCGGAGTCAACGAGCAAAGCGAACAGAAGGAAGCCGCCAAGACTCCCATCTTCGGTGGGGCCAGCGCAGACGGCGGCGACCTGTACTTCTTCGATCCGGCCGCCCTCAACTGGGAAAATCCCGAAGGGCGCTTTGCCACCTGGGACGCGCGGGTGGGCGGCGGTTTCCCCGCACCGGCGCCAGGTTCGCGGGCCTGCGATCCGGACAGCGAAGAAGGCGGCTCCTGCCATGGCCCAGAAGCGCCCGCGCCGCTCGCGCCGGCGGCCGGCACGGTGGGGTTCAACGGCCTGGGCAATGTGACGGCGAAGCCGAAGAAGGGCAAGAAGAAGCACCAGGCGAAGCGTCGCAGGCACCACAAGAGACGACAGGGCAAGGGGAAGCCCGGTAAGCAGGCGCGACACGCAAACCGCGACCGGGGGGCAGGCAAGTGAGGACCGCAGGGAACAGAATCCGCAGCGCCATGTCGGCCCGTGCGGCGCGAGCGCTTCTGCTCGCGCTCGCTACCACGGCCATCGCACTCGCCGGCCTCGCCGACTCCGCCTCGGCCGCCGAAGCGGTCCCGGCCTGGAAGGTGGCGGCCGCGACTGGCCCGACCAACCTGCCGCCGGTGCAGTCGGAGGTCCAGCAGCTCACGGTCGAAGGCGAAGAAGGGACCTTCACGCTCTCCCAGCCGGTCACCGGCGAAGCGCACCGTAGTCGGGCCCAGGCGCTTCTCACGTTCGTGGCGGGAAGCAAGGTCGCCACATACGGTGGAGAATCCAACCCCTTCGAAGTTGGCCAGGAAGTTATCCGCTCGACGGTCAACAGGCTGCCGGTGGGCGCGAAGGTCGTCGCCGCCGAGACCGGCGGGGGGGAAGGCTCGACCGTCGAATTCGACACGCTGCCAAACTCCGTCGGCGGCTCCAACATCACCGCGGTCTCCAAGGTCCTCGGTGATGTCGAAGGCACCTTTTACGGAGGTGAGACGGTCACCGGCGAAGGCATCCCGGCGTCGACGACGATCACCGCCGTCGATCCGGCGGCCCACACGCTGACGATTTCCAACAACCCGACCGTTGGCGGAACCTTTCCGCTGAACACCGTCCGTACCACCGCTCCGCTTCCGTACGATGCATCGGCGCAGGAAGTGCAGGCGGCCCTGGAAGGGCTGCCCGGCTTTGGGCCGGGCTCGATCACCGTCAGCGGCGGCCCCGGCGGTGATGTGGCGCGTCCGTTCGTGATCGGGTACCGCGGCGGGCACGCTAACGAAGACGTGCCGCAGCTCGCGCCGGACGGCTCGGCGCTGGGCGGTGAAAAGCACTACGCGACCGTGGCGACCATCGTCCCGGGTGGCCCCGGGACCGGGGAAATCGTGGTCTATCCGACTAACGTGGGCGGGAAGAACACCAACGGGCAGATCACGGTCACCGTCGGCCCGTTGCCGAGCGGCTTCGCCGTCGCGGGCGCCGCCGGAGGGAAAGGTTGGACCTGCACGAACACCGCGACGGAAGCGAGCTGCGAATCCAATGAATTGGCTCTGGCTGGAGCGGTGATGCAGCCGTTCGGCGTGCCGGTGGAAGTCGGGCCCCTGGCGACCCCCACTGCCGCGGTCGGCGTCGCGATCTCCGGCGGGGGCGCGGTGGAGGCGACCACGAGTGCCTCGATCAGGGTGTCGCCGGAAGCCGCGCCGTTTGGCATCGCGGCGCTCTGGTCCGGTGCCTTCGAGGCCGACGGCCGGCCATCGACGCAGGCCGGCGGGCATCCCTACAGCGACATGACCTGGTTCATGGTCAACACGGACCGCTCGCGGAGCGGCCAGATCGTGCCCGCGGGGGACGTCAAGGACGTCAACGCCGACCTCCCGGCCGGCTTCGTCGGAAACCCACTGGTCACGGCCGAGCGCTGTCCGCTGGGGGTGTTGGTGGGGGCTCCGGGGACCATCTGCGAGTCAGGAGCGGGAGTTGGGATCCTGCGCCCCAATATCACCGCACTCGGGCTGGGCGGTGAATTCCTGCCGGGGAATCCACAACTTTTCAATGACGTCCCGGCCGTCGGCTCTGCCGCCGAGTTCAGCGGGAAGTTCGGCTCGCCGTACGTGAGCTTGTTCGGCTCGCTGAGGAGCAGCGAAGACTTCGGCATCCGCGTGTCGGCGCCGCATGTGCCGAGCACGGTCGCGAAGTCCTTTGTCACCTTCGTGAAGTTCTTCGGCCTCCCGGAAAGCGCCGGCGGCAAGGCGTTCTTCCGCAACGCGACCGACTGCTCCGAGCAAGCGCGCGAAGCACCGTCGGTCGGCATTGAAGCCAACAGCTGGCAGGTTCCGACCTTCGGTGCCGCTGGCGACCGTCAGCAACCCGTGACCGGTTGCGACAAGCTGCGCTTCGCGCCCGAATTCAGCTTCCAGCCGACGTCGACGCAGGGATCCTCGGGGGTCGGCGCGACCGCCCATTTGCACATCGACCAGAGCGGCCTGTCGGACCCCAACAAGCTGGCGACGCCCGATCTGAAGCAGTCGGTCGTCACGTTGCCGGTGGGATTCACCGTAAACCCCTCGCAGGCAAACGGCCTCGAAGCGTGCTCGGAGGCGCAGGTCGGCTACATGCCGGGCGCCGCGCCGATCGCGCTGAACCCGACCCGCTTCGACGAAGACCCGGTCACCTGCCCGGACGGCTCCAAGCTCGGCACGGTGGAAGCGACCACGCCGTTGCTCGAAGAACCGCTGCAGGGCACGATCTACCTGGCGCGGCAGGATGAAAATCCTTTCCACACGCTGATCGCGCTCTATCTGGTCTTCGAAAGCCCGCGCTTCGGCGTCACGCTGAAGCTGCCAGGTAAGGCCGCATTGAACCCGAGTAACGGTCAGATCACCGCGACCTTCGACTATGTGCCCCAGCAGCCGGTCGAAGACCTGACGCTGCACTTCCGCGGGGGCGGCCCGCGCTCGGAGTTCGCGACGCCGGAAGTCTGCGGCACCTACTCGACGACGGGCACCTGGACGCCGTGGTCGGCCCCCGAATCGGGCCCGCCCGCCCAGACCTCCGACGGCTTCACTGTCTCGAGCGGCTGCTCGAGCTCCGCGGCGACGCGGCCGTTCCACCCGAGCTTCGAAGCGGGCACGGCCGATCCCATCGCCGGCGCCTTCACCCCGCTGGTGATCAACATCAACCGCAATGACGGCGAAGGGGAACTGAAGAACGTCGACTTCACCCTGCCGCCCGGGATCAGCGCGAAGCTAGCCGGGGTCCCCTATTGCCCGGAGGCCGGCATCGCCACGGCGGCGTCGAAGAGTGGCAGGCAAGAGCAGGCCGCCCCGAGCTGCCCGGCGGCGTCCCAGATCGGCACGGTCGACGTCGGCGCCGGTGTCGGGTCCCAGCCGTTCCACACGGGTGGCAGGGTCTATCTGGCCGGCCCCTACAAGGGCGCGCCGCTGTCGGCGGTGGTGATCACGCCGGCGGTTGCCGGGCCGTTCGACCTCGGCAACGTGGTCGTCCGCAGCCCGCTCGACGTGAACCTCGAAACCGCGCAGGTCACCGCCGAATCGGACCCGATCCCCACGATTCTTCAGGGGGTCCCGCTGAAGGTGCGGTCGGTCTCGATCGACATCGACCGACCCGGCTTCTCGCTCAACCCGACCAACTGCGAACTGATGTCGGCCGCGGCGAAGCTGGGTAGTTCGAACGGCGCCATCGCGACGCCCTCCAACCGCTTCCAGGTCGGTGGCTGCAAGAACCTCGGGTACAAGCCGCACCTGAAGCTCAGCCTCAAGGGGGCCACGAAGCGGGCCGGGCATCCCGCCCTGAGGGCGGTGCTCACCGCACCCCAAGGGGCGTACGCCAATACCGCACGCATCCAGGTCGGGCTGCCGCCCTCCGAGTTTCTCGACCAGGGCAACCTCAACAAGGTCTGCACCCAGCCCGAGTTGAAGTCGAGGACCTGCCCGGCGAAGTCCGTCTACGGGCACGTGAAGGTGTGGACGCCGCTCTTCGAAAAGCCGCTGCAGGGCAACGTCTACATCGGCGTCGGTTATGGCCACAAGCTGCCCGACCTGGTCACCGAACTCAACGGCCAGGTCCGGCTCCTGGTGCATGGCCGGGTCGACACGACCAAGCAGCACGGTCTCCGCAACACCTTCGAAGTCGTCCCGGATGCGCCCTTCTCCAGGGTCGTCCTGGAAATGAAGGGCGGCAAGAAGTACGGGCTGTTCGAAAACTCGGAAAACCTCTGCCGCAAGAAGCAACTGGCGAGCGCGAAGTTCGTCGCCCAGAACGGCCTCGCCGTGCATCTCCGGCCGAGAATCGCGAATCGGTGCGGGAAGGGAAAGATGGGCAAGAAGCACGCCAAGCACCGCACGCAAGGGAAGAAGGACTAGAGCTTCCTCGACTTCTCGGCCGTTTCCCTGACGGCCGGAAGACGGGCGATGGACACCACCACCCTGAGAGGGTGCCATGCCCGCCGATCGTCGTGTTCCCTGACCGGCGGTCCGTTACCGGAGAGGAACCCCGAGGCGTCGCTACCCAGGCGGCGCCCGGGCCTCTCCGTCTGTTCTGACATGACCCGGCTTCAGCGGCCATCACACCAGACAGACATTCGCGTGAACGCACACGCCGTATCTCCGCCACGTCTTCCGGAAACCGTCCCGTCGTCGCCCGCTGACGGTAGACAAGGCAACCTCAGCCGAGTTTGCCCGCGGTTCAGCTTGACCCCACGAATGACCCCACGGCCATAGGCGGGGCTCATATCGGGCCAGCATCAAGGCGGCGGATCGTCAATTCTGATGCGGATTCCCGGCTATGGGCACGGCTGGTTTCGAACCAGCGACCTCTCGCGTGTGAAGCGAGCGCTCTCCCACTGAGCTACGCGCCCGGGACGGGGCAGTTTACGCCGCAGACGAGGTGCGCGGTCGCCGATGCCTGAGTTTCGGGACGGCTCCGTGGATTCAGACAACCGTCCAGAAAAGTGGGTAGGAGGCTAAAGATTTTAAGTAATGGGTACCACCGCCCGGAGACAGGAATCGTTCGTCCAACGACCTCCGCGTTCGAAAGGAGCATCGTGTCTATTTCGCTCAGGAGTCGCCTTCGGCAGGCGGTCCTGCTCGGGTGTGTGTCGGGAGCAGCCATCTTCGCTCTCGCCGCCGGTCAGGCGTCCGCCGCCGCCACCTACCCGGGCGGAGGCAGCACGTTCAGCGGCAGCGCCGAAGGCTGGTCCGCCCCGCAGAAGGAATGCAAACTGCTGGGCACGGTCGAACTCGGGCCGCTCTGCGAAGACGAAGGGGAATACACGCAGGCCGCCGGCAACCCACCCGGCTCGTTCGCCGCGCACACGAAAGGCGTCGTCAACGCCGCGTCCATCTTCGACTCGAAAGTCACCTTGCAGTCGCCCGGCTTCACGGTCTCGGCCGGCGGGCCGGCGACCCTGCATCTCGAGCGGCAACTGGCCCTCACCGGGCTGGTGAAACTCGGTCCAGAAAGCGGCTACAAAGTCGTTCTTCTCGACCAGACGAGCGGCACCCAGACGAACGTGATGGAAAAGTCGCTGACCGAAGAATCGGCATCCTTCGTCGGTGAAGACGCCGCGGTCTCCGTCGTCGGGGGCCACACCTACGCGCTCCAGATCCTGACCGAGGCCAAATCGACGGCGAAAGCCGGCGTCTTGACCGCCACCGCCGACATGCGGTTCGACAACGTCGGATTGACCGTCGGGTCGGGTGGCAACGAAGGACCCGGGGCCGGTGGCAAAGGCAACGGGAAGGGCGGCGGCAACGGGAAGGGCGCCAACGGGAAGGGCGGCGCCAATGGCAAGGGGGGCGCCAACGGCGCCGGGGGCATCTCGAGCTCCCGGCTCTCGAAGCTCTTGCGGTCGCAAAGCCTGGTCGGCGCGGCGGTGCTGAAGGGCAAGCGGCTCACGGTCAGGGCCAAGTGCCCCGCCAAGATCCACGCCACCTGCACGCTCACCCTCCAGGGAAAGCTCAATCGCCATAAGGCGGCGACCACGCACCGTCGGGCGAGGGTCAAGAAGGGCAAGAGGAAGAGGTTCGTCCTCAAGGTCAAGCCCGCCGCCCGCAAGAAGGTGAAGAAGAAGAAGAAGCTCCTCTTCAAGGAGGTCGCCCGGGTCGGCAAGACGAGGGCCACCGTCTACAGGCGGTTGCGGCTGGTCCGCAAGTAGGAAGTAGGAGCCGGCCCGCGGCGCCTACGCCGCGGGCAGCGGTCGGACGACGGTCTCCCCACCAGGCGGCGGGGGGCCGTCCTCCGGTCCCTCCTCGACGTCCGGCCCGCGGTCGGCCCCATGGTGCTGTCGCAGCGCCGAGGCGACGAAGGGGAAGATCAGGGTCGAGAGCATCGCCGCCCCGACCAGCCCGGCCGCGGTCGAGGCCCGCATGTGGCCGCTCTCGGTCGCCAGGGTGGCGATCGCGACGACCAGCGGCAGCTCCGTCGCCGAGTAGAAGGCGAGCGCGGCGCGGTCGCGTCCGCCCAGCACGCCCCGGTAGAGGAGCAGTGCCGGCGCCCCGCGGACGACCAGGAAGAGGACGAGGAACATCGCCAGCTTGGCGATCGCGCCGAGCGAGCCGAGCGCCGCGAGGTCGAACTCGATCCCGCTGGTGACGAAGAAGAACGGGACGAAGAAGCCGAAGCCGACCGCGGTCAGCTTCGACTCGAAGACCTGGGCCTCGTGGCCCTTCAGCACCAGCCGCACGATCATCCCCGCCATGAAGCCGCCCAGCAGCAGGTCGAGGCCGAGGCGATGGGCGAGCGCGACGAGCCCGAAGATGAGCACCATCGTCACCCGCACGGCGAGCTGACTGCTCGCCTCGAGCGTGCCGGTCAGCGCCTCCCAGCGCCGGCCCGCCCAGCGGATCGAGGCGATGCCGATGCCCACCGAGACCAGCGCGAAGACGATCAGGATCACCGACTCGCGCACCGGCTGGTCGGTCGAGAGGACGATCGTCAACAGCAGGATCGGGCCGAACTCGCCAGCTCCGCCCGCCGCCAGCAGATAGGTGCCGAAGCGGGTGCGCAGCTCGCCGTCGTCGCGCAGGATCGGGATCAGGGTGCCGATCGCGGTCGTCGCCATCGCCGAGCCGGCGTAGAGGAAGGACAGCACCACGCCGGTCGCCGCGAGGACACCGCCGAAGGCGTAGGCCACCACGACCGACAGCACCCAGCCCCAGCCGCCGAGCTTCAGCGGCAGTCCCTTGATCCGCTCGAAGTCGATCTCGTAGCCGGCGAAGAAGAAGAGCATCCCGAGGCCGAGGTTGGAGAAGAATTCGATGAAGCTGTCGTCGCGGGCGATGCCGAGGACTTCGGGGCCGATCACGATCCCGAGGACCAGCTCGAGCACGACGACGGGAGGCGCGAGGCGCGGCGGCAGGGCGGCCACCGTCGCCGCCGCGACGGCGGCGGTCACGACGATCGCGAAGAAGGAGACGGGGTCGACCTTGATCAAGGCGCGCGAGCATATGGCGGCACGGTAGGCTTGGCAACGGACCGTGCTAGGCGGGGAATCAGCGGTGCCCTGTAACCCGCAATCCGCTCTAGCGGGGCCGACTACCGTTCCGAGGGACTGGCCGTCGGGGTCAGTGCGTCGCGGCGGCGTTGACGGCCGGGTCCCGCGCGACGTGGGCACGCGAACCAGGTCAGGTCCGGAAGGAAGCAGCCTTAAGCGGATGCCGCGGGTGCCGTGGGGAAGCCCGGCTCGAGCCAGAAACGACGGACACGCCCGGTGACCTCGTCTCAGAGGCGGGTGCACGGTCCACTTTCACCGCCCCTGGGCGGGCGGGGCCGGCAGACTGCCGCCGATGCTTGACGAGCGCTGGATCCGCTCCCTCCATGTCGAGTCGATGCGCCACGCCGATCTCCACGCGGAGCGCGCCGCGCACGTCCTCTTCCAGGCCTCGACGATCGGCGCCCTGCTCGACGGCTCCTTCGACGGCGACCTGACTTTCGCCGAGCTGGCGGACCGCGGCGACCTCGGGCTGGGGACGCTGAACGGGCTCGACGGCGAGATGATCGCCCTCGACGGCGAATTCCTGCGCGCCGACGTGGAGGGGAACGTGAGCGCGGTCGCACCGGGGGAGCGGACGCCGTTCGCGGTGGTGACGCGATTCGAGCCGACGGTCGAGGCGGAGCTCGCCGCGGGCCTCGACCAGGAGGCGCTCCTGGCCTGGCTCGACCGGCTCGCCCCGCCCGGGGAGTCCTCCTTCGCGGTGCGGGTCGACGGCCGCTTCGCGGCGGTGCGCGCCCGCTCGGTGCCGCGCCAGGTGCCGCCTTATCGGCCGCTCGCCGAGGTCGTCGCCGACCAGCACGTCTTCGAGCTCGCCGAGGTCGAGGGGACGATGGTCGGCTTCCGCTTCCCGGCCTATGTCGAGGGGATCGAGGTGGCGGGCTATCACCTGCACTTCGTCGACGGCGCCCGGCGCCGCGGCGGCCACGTGCTCGGCTCGCGGGCGGCGGGGCCGTTGCGGGTGCGGATCGATCCCAGTGACGATCTCCACATCGAGCTGCCGCCGGCGATCGACCTCGCCGACCCCGACCTCGCAGCGGAGACCCACGCCGCGATCGACGCCGCCGAGCGGGGCGGCTAGAGGTCGATCGAGGTAAGGGTTCGGGCCGTTGCGGCGGGGGGCATAGCGCCCGGGCGTTTTGCGGGAGGCCCCGTTGCGAAGGATGGGGCGGGCGTCACGAAGGCCCCGCGCGGTCGGAGATGCGACCCTTCTTAACGGTCAGGAAACTGCACGGATAGTTATCCGCCTATAGGACCGGTTTCTATACGTGCAGTTTCCTGACCGTTAGAGATCCGCGCTGATCTGTGACGACCGCCGCCGTCGGTGCTTCCGTCCGCCGCCCGCTCAGCGACAGCTCGTGTAGATGATCCAGCTCTCGTTGCGCGCCACTTCGTGGAAGCTTTCAGGGGGTTCGATTTCGAAGTTCGTCTTGTCGTTCGGGTCGAGGATGTAGTTGTGGATGACGAAGGGGCTCGCCGGCTGGACCCAGTAGCCGACTTCGGCGAGCTTGCGCTTTTCCTCCACCGAGATCGCCTCGCTCGCGCTGACGATGTCGGTCGGCTTCACTTCGAGGCCGAAGGCGAGCCGCGGCACCGCGCGGTGGTTCGGCACCGCGATCGGCCCGCATTCCGGCGAGAAGGCGCCTTCGTCGACGAGGTCGGTGAGGTCGTCCTCGATCCTCCCCTGGTTGGTGAGGTCGGTATGGACTTGGCGGTCGAGGTCCCACTGGTTCGGCAGCCAGATCACGACCATCGCGAGGACGATCACGGCGAAGGCCTGCCAGGGCCGACGCCATCGGTCGGTGCGGTCGAGGAAGCGCCAGCCGAGCAGCGAGAGCGCGAAGAAGATCGACAGCAGGGCGCTGGTGAGCATCGTGTAGCGGGCGAGGATCGCCAGTCCCGCCGCGGCGAGGAAGGCGAAGGCGAGGAGGGAGAGGACGACCGCGGCGACACCGAGCGCCGAGCGTCGGCGCAGGAGCCAGATGCCGAGCACGAGGCCGCCGAAGCCGCCGATCATCCCCGGCCACTGCATCACTTCGCCGAGCGCCCGCGGTCCCCACAACACGAGGTCGACCGGCCCCGTCTTGCGGTCCAGGGTTTCGACCGTTTCCTGGGTGCCGGTCAACGAGTAGAGCGGGTTGCCGGTGGTGATCGCGTCGAAGAGCACCCAGATGATCGGCCCGGCGAGGGCGAGCGCCGCCAGCCGGCAGAGCTCCGCCGTCCCGCGCTCCCCCCGCCACCCGACCTCCCACCCGAACACGGTGTTGATGGGCCGAAAACTTGACGTATAGGCAAGTTTTCGGCCCATCAACGGGGAGCCTGCGTCGGCTTTCGCACGGCGGACGGCGAAGGCGAGCCAGAGCCAGTAGACGATCGCGAAGCCCCAGGCCTCGGGGCGCAGCAGGCCCGCCGGGACGAGCAGGGCGAGGACCGGCCAGCCCGCGCGTGGCTTGCGCGCCTCCACATATAAGGCGCCGAGGCAGACGGCGATGTAGGGGAGGTCGACGTAGGCGCGCAGGCCGTTGGAGAGGAACGGCGCCCGGGTGAGGACGATCACCGCGGCGAGGACGCCGACCCAGCGGTCGAACCAGGTCGTCCCCAGCCGGTAGACGAGATAGGCGATCAGCCCGAGGCTGACGTAGGCGAGGATCATCGTCACCGTGATCGGCGCTTCGCCGAACGGCGAGGTGACGAGGCCGAGGAGGTCGATCAGCGGATGCGGCGTGGGGGGGAGGGCGGCGCCGTAGTCGGGGCTCACCCCGTGCGCCAGTTCGCGCCCCCAGACCAGCGCGTAGATCGTGTCGTAGTTGGGGAAGCCGACCGGGAAGACGATCAGCAGCACCGCGCTCACCGCGGCGACCCAGGCGACCGGCGTGAGCCATCTGGCGACCCTTGGTGGCACGGCGGGCAACCTACCGGCCGACCCTGAAGGGCGCCCGCAAGGCGTGGATACACTGGCCACAGGCCTTATGAGCACCGAGTCCACGTCCCTCTACCGCCGCCACCGCCCCGGCTCCTTCGACGAGGTGGTCGGGCAGACCCACGTCGTGCGCACGCTCCGCAACGCGGTCGAGCAGGACAAGGTCCACCACGCCTACCTGTTCGTCGGCTCGCGCGGGACCGGCAAGACCTCGATGGCGAAGATCCTCGCCCGCTCGCTGAACTGCGAACGCGGCGGGCCGACGGTGGCCCCATGCGGCGAGTGCGAGTCATGCCGGACGATCGCCGCCGGGACCTCGATCGACGTGATCGAGATGGACGCCGCCTCGAACCGCTCGGTCGACGACGTGCGCGACCTGCGCGAGCGGGTCGCCTACGCGCCCGCCGGCGGCCACTGGAAGGTCTACATCCTCGACGAGGCGCACATGCTGACCAAGGAGGCCTGGAACGCCTTCCTGAAGACGCTCGAGGAGCCGCCGCCGCGCACCGTCTTCGTGCTGGCGACGACCGAGTCGCACAAGGTGATGCCGACGATCGCCGACCGCTGCCAGCGCTTCGACTTCCAGCGGCCCTCGCTCGAGCAGATCTCCGAGGTGCTGACGCGGGTCGCCACAGCCGAGTCGATCGACGTCGAGGGTGGCGCGGTGGCGATGATCGCCCGCTCCGCCCAGGGCAGCTTCCGCGACGCGCTCGGCACGCTCGACCAGCTGGTCGCCTTCGGCGGGCAGCAGGTGGGGCTCGACGAGGTGCTGGAGATGCTCGGCGCCGCCGACGCCGACCTGCTCTTCGAGGCGGTCGACGCGGTCGTCGCCGCCGACCCGAAGGCGGTCCTGCTCGGGGTCGAGAAGATGGCCCGCTCCGGCCGCGACCCGGCGCAGTTCGCCCGCGACCTGCTCGCCCACCTGCGCCACCTGCTGGTCACCCAGACCACCGGCGAGGTACCGGCCACCTTCGTCGTCACCGCCACCGACACCGCCCGGATCCAAGCGCAGTCATCCGCCGTCGGCGCCGCCACCCTGATCCGCACGATCGACGAGCTGGCGGCGGCCCTGACCGCCGTCCGCGAGGGCGACGACGCGCGCATGGCCGTCGAGATCGCCCTCCTGAAGGCCGCCCGCCCCGACCTCGACCCCTCGACCGAGAACCTGCTCCGCCGCATCGAGCGCCTGGAGCAGCAGTTGGCCGGGGGACCGCCGCCCGCGCCCGAACCCTCTGCGCCCAAAGCGCCGACGCCCGAACCGCAGCCGCCCACGCCGGAGCCCGCCTCAGCTCAACCCCCCGCGGCCCAGCCTGCGACGCCTGAGCCTCCGCAACCAACCGCAGACGCCCCACCCGCGGCCGGAGAGCCTCCGTCCCGCGGCAGTTCGTCCCTGACCAACCTCGCCGACGTCAACCAAATCTGGCCCGCCGTCCTCGAAAAGCTGGCCGAGAAGGCCCCCGCCCTGGCCGCCACCTTCGAAGCCGCCCGCCCGGTCGCCCTCGACGCCGACGGCCTGACGATCGGCTTCCCGCCCGACCAGCCCTTCAACAAGCGCAAGGCCGAGTCCCCCGATCGCCGCCAGGCGCTGATCGACGCCTTCACCGCAGTCACCGGCGCACCGGTGGCGCCGACCTACGTCCTGCTCGAGGAGGAAGAGGCCGCCGCGACCGCGCCGCCGTCGGAGACCCCGGCGCCGGCCGGCGAGGAGATCGACGAGGATGAGCTGCTGAAGCGACTGAAGAGCGAGTTCGACGCGGAGGAGGTCAGTTAGGTGGCACGAGGCGGTGGACCCGGGGGCTTCGACGTGAACGCCCTGATGAAACAGGCCCAGCAGATGCAGGAGCAGATGCTGCAGGCGCAGGAGAAGCTGAAGGAGGAGACGGTCGAGGCGAGCGCCGGCGGCGGCATGGTGAAGGTGACGATGGGCGGCGACCTGACGCTGCGCGAGATCGTCATCGACCCCGAGGCGGTCGACCCCGAGGACGTCGAGCTGCTGCAGGAGATGGTCCAGGCCGCGGTCAACGAGGGACTGCGCGCCGCCCAGGAGCTGGCCGGCTCGAAGATGGGCGACGTCACCGGCGGGCTGGGTGGCGGCCTCGGCGGGATGCTCGGCGGTTGAGCACCGAGGGTCCGGCGCCGCTGGCGCGACTGGTTGCCGAGCTCTCGCGCCTGCCGGGGATCGGGCAGCGGACCGCGCAGCGGCTCGCCTTCCATCTGCTGCGCGCCCCCGACGAGGAGGCGTTCGCGCTCGGCGAGGCGATTCGCGAGGTGAAGGAAAAGGTCGGGCTCTGTGAGGAGTGCTTCAACCTCGCCGAGGGACCGCTCTGCCGGATCTGCGCCGACCAGGCCCGCGACCGGGCGACGATCTGCGTGGTCGAGGAGCCCGGCGACGTGATCCCGATCGAGCGCACCCACGAATATCGCGGCCTCTACCACGTGCTCGGCGGGGCGCTCTCGCCGATCGACGGGATCGACGCCGAGGATCTGAAGATCGCCGAGCTGCTGCGCCGGGTGGAGCGCGGCGACGTCACCGAGGTGGTCCTCGCCACCAATCCGACCACCACCGGTGAGGCGACCGCCCTCCACATCGCCGAACGGCTGCGCGGCCAGGTCGCCGTGACCCGCCTGGCGAGCGGTCTGCCGGTGGGCGCCGATCTCGAGCACGCCGACGAGGTGACGCTCGGCAAGGCCCTCGCCGGCCGCCGCAGCCTCGATTAGCCTGCCCGCGTGGCAGGGCGTACAAAGGACCCGGAACACGCGACCGAGGGCGGCGACGAACGTCTCGGCCGCGCCGGGAGGATGGCGATCGCGGCCGCCGAGTGCCACCGCTCCCTGCTCGAGGCCCTGCGCGAGGAGCTCGGCGACGACTCGGGACCGCGCTTCGCCGCCGCCGCGCAACGGCTGGCGGAGGATTTCGGCGAGGTCACGGCGACCGCGGTCGAAGCGGTGCACGACGGGGACGGCGCGCTCGAATTCGCCCGCTCGCCGCGCGAAGAGATGCCGAGCCTCTACCGGCCCGGCCACATGCGCCGCCGGCTCGACCAGCTGACCGAAACGCACCGCCGCTACGGCCACCCCTTCGCCCTCGTCGTCTTCGACGCCTCCGGACCCGGCGCCAAGGAAGGGACGGACGACGATCTGCCGGTCGCGATCCTCAGCTCGGTGCTGCGGGACAGCATCCGCATCGTCGACGAAGCCTTCCGGCTCGAGGAGGAGGCGATCTGCGTCCTCGCGCCGAACCTGCGGACGATCGAAGCCGTGCAGATGGCGGAGCGTCTGCTCGGAAAGCTCGATGAGCTGGAGCAGGCGGGCGGCCTGCGGATCGCCGTCACCGCGGGCGCGGTCGCCTGTCCGGACCACGGCGCCGACGCGGACGGGTTGCTGCACAAGGCCGACGCGGCGATGTGGCGGGCGCGCGCGGTGGGCCAGCCGATCGGTGTCGGCGGTCTGCAGGATCGCTGACAGATTCCGCGAATCTGTCGATAACCGACCTAAACCAGCGAGCCACTGTCAAGATTTCGTCACTTATGCCCGGAATTCGCACCAACGCCGCCGCCGAAGTTCTCGGCGTCAGCCCCAACACCTTGCGCAGTTGGGAGCGCCGCTACGGCTTTCCGACCCCGGAGCGGACGGCCGGCAACCATCGCAACTACGACCTGGTGGAGCTGCAGACGTTGCGCGAGGCACTCGCGCAGACCGGCAACATCTCCTCGGCGGTTGCGCTGGCCCGTCAGCGCGGGGAGGAGCCGGTCGGCGACGACGCGCTGCTCGCCGCCTTCGCGAGCTTCGACGAGGCGGCTGCCGACCGCGCGATCGAGGAAAGCCTGGCGGTGCGCCCACTGGAGCGCACGGTCGAGGAGCTGCTGCTGCCCGCGGTCGACCGGCTCGCCGCCGATCCCGGTGCCGAAGCCGAGCTGGAGTTCGCCGCCCGCTGGGCGACCGGCTGGCTGCACGGCGCCCGCCGCCTCGCCGCCGGCGCCTCGCGCTCGGCCGGGATCCTCCTGATCGACTCGAGCGAGGGGCTCGACGCCGAGGAGGTGCATACGCAGGCGCTCGACCTCGCCCTGCGCCGCGCCGGCTTTCGCGTCCTCGGCCTCTCCAATCGACTCGGCGACGAGCGCCTCGAGCGGGCGCTCGGCGCGCTCGACCCGACCGCGATCCTCCTCTGCGGTCCGAACGCCGAGACCCACGATGCGATCTCACTGGTCCGCAAGATCCGCGACCTCGGCTTCGTCGCCCCCCTCTTCGGCTTCCGCGCGGCCGGCTTGATCGGGGCCGCCGTCCCGTCGGCCGGTGACTCACCGAGCCAGGTCACCGGGATGCTGAACGCCGACCTCCGCCGCCGCGCCTCCCAGGCCTTCGCCTGACCCCTCCCACCTGGCGCGAGGCGCTTTGCGCATAAAAAAACCGGCGCGAGGCCCGAGGGCCCCGCGCCGGGGG
>DASZZB010000153.1:0-5214 GCA_035545115.1 Solirubrobacterales bacterium
GCTTCTTGCCGTCGCCCTCCCACTCGCGGGGGCGCCGCTCCCGCCGGCGTGGCCGCGGCGCGTGCTCCAGCCGGTCCTCCGGGCTCTCCCACTCGCCGATCGTGGTGTTGACGTCGCGCTCGATGCGGCCGATCTCGTCGCGCTCGTCCGGCGTCACGAAGGTGATCGCGCGGCCGGTCCTGCCGACTCGGCCGGTGCGGCCGATGCGGTGCACATAGGTCTCGGAGGAATTCGGCACGTCGTAGTTGATGACGTGGGTGACGTGCTCGATGTCGAGGCCGCGGGCGGCGATGTCGGTGGCGACCAGAAGCTTCACGCGGTGGTCCTTGAAGGCGATCATCACGCCGTCGCGCGAGCCCTGGCTCATGTCGCCGTGCAGCGCCTTGACGTCGAGGCCTTTGTCCTTCAGCGTCTTCTCCAGCCGCGAGGCGCCGATCTTGGTGCGGGTGAAGATGATCGCCTGCTCGGGTTCTTCGACCTTCAGCAGCTCGACCAGGCGCGCCGCCTTGTCGCGGCCCGGCACCTCGACGAAGGCCTGCTGGATCGCGTCGACGGTGAGCGTCTTCGGGGTGATCGAGATCGTCACCGGGTCGTACATGTAGCCCTCGGCCAGCTTCTGGATCGGCGGCGGCATCGTCGCCGAGAAGAGCGCCGTCTGGCGGCCGCTCGGGCACATCCGGAGGATCTTCTCGACGTCCTCGATGAAGCCGAGGTCGAGCATCTCGTCGGCCTCGTCGAGGACCACGTAGCGGGCCGCGGTCAACACCAGGGAGCGGCGCGACATCAGGTCCATCATCCGTCCCACGGTGGCGACGACGACGTGGGCGCCGGAGCGCAGCTGCGACTGCTGCGAGCGGATCGGGGCGCCGCCGAAGACCGCGACGATCTCGATGTCGAGGTGCTCGGCGTAGGAGCGCAGCGCCTGGGTAACCTGGATGCAGAGCTCCCGGGTCGGGGTGAGGACCACCGCCTGCACCTCGTCGTTGTCGGGGTCGAGGTACTGCAGCAGCGGCAGGCCGAAGGCGGCGGTCTTGCCGGTCCCGGTCTGCGCCTGGCCGATCACGTCGTGGCCGGCGAGCAGCTCCGGGATCGCCTGCTCCTGGATCGGCGTCGGGTCCTGGTAGCCGAGCTCGTCGAGCGCCTGCTGGATCGCAGGGGAGAGTCCGAGGTCTTTGAAGGGGATGGTCATGAAGAGGGGTCGAGGAGGAGCTTGCCCGCGCTGTCACGGGATTCGAGCGCCCGGTGGGCGCGCGCCGCCTCCGACAGAGGGTAGACGCCACCGACCGTCACCTGCAGCGCGCCCGTCGCCAGCGCCCCCAGCAGCTCGCCGATCAGCGGCACCGCGAGGTCGCGCCGGGCCAGCACATGGACGAGCCAGAAGCCGATCACCGCCTTCGAGCCCTGCAGGAGGGCACCGGTGGCGACCGACCGTTCCTCGCGCGAGGCGTTGCCGAAGACGACCAGCCGGCCGAGCGGGGCGAGCGTCGCCAGCTCGGCGTCGAAGGCGTCGCCGCCGCTCATGTGGAGCACCGCGTCGACCTTGCGGCCGTCGTTGGCGGCGAGGATCGCGGCGCGCAGATCCTCACCGCGCGAGTCGACGGTGGCGTCGGCGCCGAGCCCTTCGACCAGCTCGCGCTTCGCGGCGCTCGAGGCGAGCCCGATCACCCTCGCCCCGGCCGCCTTGGCGATCTGCACGGCGAGCGTGCCGGTGCCGCCCGCGGCGGCCTCGATCACGATCGTCTCCCCGGCCTCGATCCGGGCGCTGCGCCTGACCAGCGCCATCGCGGTGAGGCCCTGCAGGAGCGCGCCCGCCGCCTGCTCGTCGTCGACCTCGTCGGGGATCGGGATGAGCGACGACTCGGGCACGAGCGCCTTCTCGGCGTAGCCGCCGTTGCCGACCAGGGCGACGACGCGGCTGCCGTCGGCGGTGCGGCCGGCGATCTCGGCGCCCGGCACCAGCGGCAGCTGCTGCTCGGCGAGGTAGTCGTTGCGGGTCGAGTGGGTGTCGGCGAAATTGACCCCGGCGCGGGTCACCTCGACCAGCACCTCGCCCTCGCCCGGCGTCGGGTCGTCGAGCTCGACGTACTCGAAGGCGTCGGCACCGCCGAACTCGCGCAGCTGGATCGCTTTCATGGCGACGAGTCTCGCAGGGCAGCCGGTAGGGTGCCGTCCCCTATGGCCCTCACCGTGGTCGGATCGATCGCCTTCGACGCCGTCAGGACCCCGTTCGGGGAGCGCGAGCGCATGCTCGGCGGCGCCGCCGTCCACTTCTCCCTCGCCGCCGGCTTCTTCACCGAGGTGCGGCCGGTCGGCCCGGTCGGCGACGACTTCGGCGCCGAGCAGTTCGAGCTGCTCGAATCGCGCGGGGTCGCCTGCGAGGACATCGAGCGGGTGGCGGGCGGCCAGAGCTTCTTCTGGCGCGGCCACTACGACTTCGACCTCAACGTCGCCCACACCGACGACACCCAGCTCGGCGTGTTCGGCGAGTTCGAGCCGAAGCGCGCCGAGGCGGCGCGCGCCGCCGACACCCTCTTCCTCGCCAATATCCAACCCGACCTGCAGCGCCAGGTCCGCGCCCAGTGCGGCGTCGCCTCCTTCAGCGGCCTCGACTCGATGAACCTCTGGATCGAGACGGCGAAGGACTCGCTGACGGCGGCGATCGAAGAGGTCGACTGCCTGGTCGTCAACGACGCCGAGATCCGCATGCTGACCGGCGAGTCGAACCTCGCCCGGGCCGCCCGCGCGGTGATGGCGATGGGGCCCCGCGCGGTGGTCGCCAAGCGCGGCGAGTACGGTGCCGCCCTGTTCACCGAGGACGGCTTCTTCGCCCTGCCCGGCTTCCCGCTCGAGGACGTGCGTGACCCGACCGGGGCCGGCGACAGCTTCGCGGGCGGCTTCTTCGGCTACCTCGACGGCTCGGGCGGCGATCTCGACGAGGCGAACCTGCGGCGGGCGATGGGTTACGGCACCGTGCTCGCCTCCTTCAACGTCGAGGAGTTCGGCACCGAGCGGGTCGCCCGGCTCGACCGCGGGGAGATCGACGAGCGCTTCGAGGCGCTCCGCCGGATGACCCAGTTCGAGGCCGTCCCGGCCCCGCGCGACTAGACGCCTCGATCCCACGATCCGCGAGGCGGGGTGTGGGACGGTGAAGGGACGCGGCCATTTCGGGAGGAACGGAACGATCAGGAATCTCGCTCCGACTTATCCGCCCTATGCACGGCTAAGTCGGAGCGCAGATTCGTGACGGAACCTCCCGCAAGCTTCCCCGTCCCGGGCGTTTCGCAGGCGGCCACAGCCTGCCAGGGTCGCCTCCGAGACGCCCGGGCGCGCTCGTCCCCGGCCGCGCCGACCCGATCCCTTCCCGTCCCATCCCGGCAACAAGCCCCCGGCGCCGAACTGCGATACTCGGTTCTCCCGACGACGCAGGAAAAGGAGGGTGATGGCCACCGAGCAGCAGACCACCGACGCCAGTGCCGAGAACGGAGTCGCGGGCGGGTCGGAGACTCTGACCGTCACCGACAACCGGACCGGCAAGACCTACGAGCTGCCGATCAGCGACGGCACCGTGCGCAGCATGGACCTGCGCCAGATCAAGGTGGACGACGACGACTTCGGGCTGATGTCGTTCGACCCGGCCTTCACCAACACCGCCGCCTGCCGCTCGGCGATCACCTTCATCGACGGCGAGAAGGGCATCCTCGAACACCGCGGCTACTCAATCGAGCAGCTGTGCAA
The DNA here is from genome assembly GCA_035545115.1 of Solirubrobacterales bacterium. Lineage (GTDB taxonomy): Bacteria > Actinomycetota > Thermoleophilia > Solirubrobacterales > 70-9 > VAYN01. Next base: position 3,736 of record DASZZB010000153.1, read on the forward strand.
GAACTCGACCTTCCTCGAGGTCGCCTACCTGCTGATCTGGGGTGAGCTGCCGACCGAGGCACAGCTCGAACGCTGGATCTTCGACATCACCCACCACACCTTCGTCCACGAGGACCTGAAGCACCTGTTCGAGGGCTTCCGCTACGACGCGCACCCGATGGGGATGCTGCTGTCGGGCGTCGGCGCCCTCTCCACCTTCTATCCCGACGCGAAGCAGATCAACGACGAGGAAGAGCGCTACATGGCCGCGGTGCGGCTGATCGCCAAGGTGCCGACCCTCGCCGCCTTCTCCCACCGGCACAACATGGGGCTGCCCTACGTCTATCCGGACAACGACCTCAACTTCGCCGAGAACTTCCTCTCGATGGTCTTCAAGAAGACCGAAGAGAAACACGTCCCGAAGCCGGCCCTGGCCAAGGCGCTCGACGTCCTCTTCATCCTCCACGCCGACCACGAACAGAACTGCTCGACCAACGCGGTGCGCGGGGTCGGCTCCTCCGACGTCGACCCCTACTCGGCGGTGGCGGCCGGGGTGGCGGCGCTCTACGGGCCGCTGCACGGCGGCGCCAACGAGGCGGTGCTGCGGATGCTGCGGCGGATCGACAGCATCGACAACATCCCCGACTTCCTCGCCCGGGTGAAGGACCGCGAGGAGAAACTGATGGGCTTCGGCCACCGCGTCTACAAAAACTACGACCCGCGGGCGCGGATCATCCAGGAGCACATGCCGGCCGTCTTCGAGGCGACCGAGTACAACCCGCTGGTCGAGATCGCGCGCGAGCTGGAGAAACAGGCGCTCGCCGACGAGTACTTCACCTCGCGCAAGCTCTACCCGAACGTCGACTTCTACTCGGGGATCATCTACGAGGCGCTGGGGATCCCGACCGACATGTTCACGGTGATCTTCGCGATCCCGCGGACCGCCGGCTGGGTCGCCCAGTGGATGGAGATGAAGGAAGACCCGGAGCAGAAAATCGCCCGCCCGCGCCAGATCTACACCGGCGAGCGGGGGCGCGACTACGTCTCGGTCGACGACCGCGAGGGCCCGGAAAAAATCGTCGGCCCGCCGGCGCGGCGCCCGAAACGCCCGCGGCGCGGCGCCTGAGCGCCGCCGGCTGTTCCTTATGGCGCCCTGGGCGCCATAAGGAACAGCTGCGCGAAGGGGCCGGTTTGTAGGCTGGGGCGGTGGCCCGTCCCAGCTGGAAGCTGACCGTGCGCAACGGCGCCGAAGTCGACCGCGAAGGGTTCGACGACGTCCCCGCGGCCGTCGCGCGGATGCGCGAGCGCGCGCTCGCGATCCGCGCCGAGGGGCCGCCGAAATCCGCCAACCTCATCCGCAAGTTCGAGCCCGAGGACCAGGTGCGCGCGCGCCTCGAGCTGAGCCGCGGCGGCTTCCTGCGCAAGCAGGCCGCGGGCGTCGACGTGCGCGGCGACGGCAGCTTCGTCCCCTACCGCGGCGGACTGCGGCGCGAAGAGCTC
>DASZZB010000154.1:0-24487 GCA_035545115.1 Solirubrobacterales bacterium
ATAACTATCCGTGCAGATTCCTGACCGTTAAAGACGTGGAAAGACATGGCATCTCTGTGCCGTACGCCCGTCCTCGGTCCCTCCCGCCTGGAGCCCTGCCCCCGTCCTGGCTCGACGCCGCCCGTGAGCGCCCCGGGATAAGACAGAGATCCGTGTTTGACGACATGGATTGATGTAGAATCCGCCGCCGTGAGTGACGCCACCAGCACGATCCCTGAGTCGGATTCGGAGGAGATCCTCACCGGCATGGCCGGCGACCCGCCCGTCTCCGGCGAGGGCAGCGGCTTCACGATCGAGCTCACCCAGGACCAGAAGGACATCAAGGAGTGGGTGCATGGCTTCGCCGCGGGGGTGGTCCGGCCCACCGCGCACGAATGGGACGAGCGCGAGGAGACGCCCTGGCCGGTGATCCAGGAGGCCGCCAAGATCGGCCTCTACAGCTTCGAAGCGATGGGCCAGTTCTGGGCCGACGACACCGGGCTGACCCTGCCGATCGCCAACGAGGAGCTTTTCTGGGGCGACGCCGGGATCGGCATGGCGATCATGGGCACCTCGCTGGCCGTCGCGGCGATCTTCGGGCAGGGGACGCCGGAGCAGATGGGGGAGTGGATCCCGCAGTGCTTCGGCACGCCCGACGACGTCAAGCTGGCCGCCTTCTGCGCCTCCGAGCCGGACGCCGGCTCCGACGTCTCGGCGATCCGCACCACCGCCAAGTACGACGAGGCGAAGGACGAATGGGTGCTGAACGGCCAGAAGGCCTGGGCGACCAACGGCGGCATCGCCAACGTCCACGTCGTGATCGCCTCGGTCGACCGTGAGCTCGGCTCGCGCGGCCACGCCGCCTTCGTGATCCCCCCGGGGACGCCGGGCTGCGAGCAGGGCGCCAAGGTGAAGAAGCACGGCCTGCGCGCCTCCCACACCGCCGACGTCCACCTCGACGACTGCCGCGTCCCGGGCTCCTGCCTGCTCGGCGGCAAGGAGAAGCTCGACGAACGGCTGGCGCGGGTGCGCGAAGGCAAGCGCTCCAAATCGCAGGCGGCGATGCAGACCTTCGAGGCGAGCCGGCCGGTGGTCGGCGCGCAGGCGCTTGGGATCGCCCGGGCGGCCTACGAATACGCGCTCGAGTACGCCAAGGAGCGCCGCCAGTTCGGTCGCGCGATCGTCGAGAACCAGGCGGTCGCCTTCACCCTCGCCGACATGAAGCTGGAGATCGACGCGGCGCGGCTGCTGGTCTGGCGGGCCGCCTGGATGGGCCGCACCGGCAAGAAATTCGAGTGCGCCGAGGGCTCGATGTCGAAGCTGAAGTCCGGCGAGGTCGCGGTCTGGGCGACCGAGCGGGCGATCCAGATCCTCGGCGGCAACGGCTACACCCGCGAGTTCCCGGTCGAGCGGATGCACCGCGACGCCAAGATCTACACGATCTTCGAGGGCACCTCCGAGATCCAGCGCCTCGTCATCTCGCGCGCGATCTCCGGCGTCCACATCCAGTAGCGCAAGTTTACGGCGGGAGAGCGAGGATCGTTCCAGGGGAGCGATCCTCGTCGCCTGCCCGAAACACCCGCTCGCGGCTACTTCTCGCGACGTTTGAGGCCTTCGCGGCGGAGGCGCCTCGCGGCGGTGACTTCGGACCTGCTCGGGCCTTTCTTGTCGGGCCCGGGGGTCTCGAGGGTCGCCGGGAGGCCCTCGAAGCGGGGCTCGGAGAGGAACGAGGCGAGGCCCTTGCGGCCCATCTCGCCTTTGCCGACGTTGGCGTGGCGGTCGCGGCAGGAGCCGAGCGGCGCGGCGGCGTCGTTGACATGGATCGCGCCGAGGCGATCGATGCCGACCTTCTCGTCGGCTTCGTCGAGGACGGCCGCGAGGTGCGCTTCGTCGGTGATGTCGTAGCCCTGCACGAACAGGTGGCAGGAGTCGAGACAGAGGCCGAGCCGCCTGCCGCCCCCGGCCAGGTCGATCAGCTCCGCGGTCTCGTCGAAGTCACGCCCGATCAGGCCTTTATGGCCCGCCGTCTGCTCGAGCAGCAGCTTGCAGCGGTCGGAGTCGCCGAGCGCCGCCTCGATCACCTTGGCCGCCCGCCTCAGCGACGGTCCCAGCGACTCCCCTTTGGTCGAGCCGGGGTGGAGGACGACGCCCGCGGCGCCGATCCCGTCGCCGATCCGCAGCGCGTGGGTCAGGGAGCCCAGCGATTTCTTGCGCAGCTCCTTGTCTTTGGTCGCGCAGTTGATCAGGTAGACGGCGTGGATGATCACCGTCTCGATCGCGGAGTTCTCCATCGCCTCCCTGAACGCGGCGAAGTCGTCCTCGCCGTAGTTGGTCGGCCGCCACATCCGCGGGCTCTGGTGGAAGATCTGGATAGATTCGCAGCCGCGCTCGCTGCCTCGTCCGACCGCTTTGTCGAGACCGCCTGAGGTGGAGACGTGGGCGCCGATGAACATGGAAAGAGATAACCCCCGCTTTCGATTCGCCCCGTCGCCGACCGGTGCTCTGCACATCGGTGGAGCGCGCACCGCACTCTACAACTGGCTCGCCGCCCGCCATGCCGCCGAGGGCCGGCTGATCCTGCGGATCGAGGACACCGATCGCGAGCGCTCGACCGCGGCGAACGTCGAGCAGATCCTCGACGCGCTCGACTGGCTCGGCCTCACCTACGACGAGGGCCCGATCTCCCAGGCCGGCCGCGCCGACCGCAATGCCGCCGCGCTGGGGCATCTGCTCGCGTCCGGCGCCGCCTATCGCGATGCCGCCACCGCCAAGGACGTCGAGGCCTGGAAGGCCGAGCACGGCGCCGGCCGCGGTTACCGCGGCACCCCGACCGACGCGCCCGGCGCCGCCGTCCGCCTGCGCGTCCCCGACCAGGGCGAGACGATCGTCGAGGATCTGATCCACGGCCCGGTCGCCTTCCCCAACGCCAGCTACGACGACTTCGTGATCGCCCGCGGCGACGGCTCCGTCCTCTACAACTTCGCCGTCGCCGTCGACGACGCCGAGATGGGGATCACCGAGGTCGTCCGCGGCGACGACCATCTCTCCAACACGCCGAAGCAGCTGCTGGTGCTGCGCGCGCTCGGCCACGAGCCACCCCGCTACGCCCACCTGCCGCTGCTGCACGGCCCCGACGGCAAGAAGCTCTCCAAGCGCCACGGCGCCGCCTCGGTGCAGGAGCTGCGCGAGGCCGGCTACCTGCCTGCCGCGGTCCGCAACTACCTGGCCCTGCTCGGCTGGGGGACCGACGACGACACCACGCTGATGTCGACCGATGAGCTGATCCGCCGCTTCGAGGTCGCCGACGTCGGCAAGGCGGCGGCGATCTTCGACGAGAAGAAGCTGCGCTGGCTGAACGGCCGGTTCATGCGCGAGATGCCGCTCGACGAATACACGCCGGCGGTCGCCCGCCATCTCGGCCGTGAGCCCGACGAGCGCCTGCGCGCCGCCTGCGCGATCGTCCAGGACAAAGCCCAGACGCTGAACGAGGTCTGGCCGCTGATCCGCTTCCTCTTCGAGCCGCCGGTCGAGGACGAGAAGGCCTGGGCGAAGGTGATGAAAGAGGGGACGGGGGAGATGCTCGAGGCCGCCGCGGCGGCGCTCGAGGCGGTCGAGCCCTTCACGCCGGAGGCGATCGAGGCCGCCCTGGCGCCGCTGCTCGAGCGCTTCGACGTCAAGCCGGGCCGGCTCTACCAGCCGCTGCGGGTGGCGATCACCGGGACCTCGGTCTCGCCGGGGATCTTCGAGTCGCTCGCGACCCTGGGCCGGGAGGGCAGCCTCGACCGGATCCGCACGGCCGCGGAGCGCCTCGCCGGCGCTTCCTGAGCCGGATCCGGCGCGATTTCGGGCCGCCGATCCGATCCATGGGCCTTTCCGGCTAAACCCTCGCCGTATATCTGCCGATGGGGAGCGGGATGGCAGCCACGACCACGCAGAGCGCCGGTCGCTCGTCGGCTACCGAAATCGGGTCGAAGGGTCGCGGCGTGCCCGCCCCCGGCAGCCGCCTGGCCGATGCCTTCGAGGCGGTCGAGCGCTTCCCGGTCCTGATCGAGTCGCGCGAGCGCGTGATCGCCGCCTGCACCGCCGAGAGCGCGCGGGTCGGCGAGCTGGTCGAGATCGTCGAGTCCGACGTCGGCCTGGCGATCTCCGTCCTGCGCTTCGCCAATCGTGGCGGGGTGACGGCGGGCGGCATCGCCGGCGCCCCCGACGCGGTCGACGTGCTGAAGCCCTCCGGCGTCCTGGCGATCGCCGGCACCGCGCCGAGCTTCGACTTCTTCGACTCGAACGGCGGCGGGGAGCTGAGGCCGGAGCGCTTCCGCGTCCACGCGCTGGCGACGCAGCGCGCCGCCGACCAGATCGGCCGCGCGGTCGGCTGGGCCGAACGCGACGAGCTCGCCGTCGCGGCGCTCCTCCACGACGTCGGCAGGCTCGTCATCTCCCGCCTGCACCCCGGCTACAAGGCCTACTTCGACGCCGTCTCGCGCACCCCCGAACAGCGGCTCCGCGACGAACGCGAGCAGCTGGGGATCGACCACGCGCTGGTCGGCGGCGTGCTGGCGCGGCGCTGGAACCTGCCCCAGCGGCTGGCGGTGGCGATCGAGCGCCACCACGCCGAGGACGCCGAAGGCCTCGCGGCGATGGTCGCGGCCGCCGACATGGTCGCCCACTACACCAACGGCGAGGCGGTCTCGCCGGACCGCTTGACGGCGGCCTGCGAGCGGATCGGGATCGGGAGCGAGGCGCTCCGCGATCTCCTCTACGAGCTGCCGCTGGCGACCGCCGAGGCGGGGCGGATCAGCGAGCCGTGCCCGCTCTCGGCGCGCGAGCTCGACGTCCTCCGCCATCTCTCCGAGGGCATGGTCTACAAGCAGATCGCCACCGAGATGCACCTCTCGGTCTCGACGATCCGTACCCACCTGCACAACGTCTACGGCAAGATCGGCGCCGTCGACCGCGCGCAGGCGGTGCTGACCGCCCGCGACCGCGGCTGGATCTAGGGCCGCTCAGACGATCAGGGATTCGCGCAGCCCGATCGCGATCGCGTGGCTGCGGTTCTTCGCCCCGAGGCGGGCCAGCGTGTTCTTCATGTGGGTCTTGACGGTCTCTTCGGAGAGGCCGAGCTTGCGGGCCGCCACTGTGGTCGACTCGCCGTCGGCGAGCAGCTGCAGGATCTCGCGCTGGCGGCGGGTGATCACGCCGCGGCTGCCTTTCGGCGGCACGTCGCCGTCGACGAATCGCTCCTGGGCGGCCGCCGCCTGCACCGCCCTGCGCATCTGCTCGGGGCCGGCGGTGCGGGCGACGTAGGCTGTCGCGCCGGCGCCCATGGCCGCGTTGGCGAGGTGGCGCTCGGGGCGGTCGCCGTGGGCGACGATCGCCAGCATCGGCGCCGCGCGGTGCATCTCGCGGATCGTCTCCGTGCCGCTGATCGAGGCGCCGTTGCCGTTCGCCCGCCAGCCCATGTCGAGGATCGCCACGTCGAAGTCACCGATGTCGCGCACGAGGTCGACGGCCTCCTCGCGGGCGACCGCCTCCTGCACCTCGAAGTCGGTGGCCAGCAGCTCGCGCACGCCCAGCCGCACCAGCGGATGGATGTCCACGACAAGACATAGTGGGCGTTCGCTCAGGACTGCCTCCGATCACTCGTTTGCCGGCGGGCACCCGGGTGGAGGGCTTCGCCCGACTCCGCTCGATCCTAGCCAAGGCCGGAGGGTGCGGTAGAAAGTCGGGGTGATCTCGATCACCTCGAAGTCGCGCTATGCGGTCGTTGCGCTCGCCGAGCTTGCCCGTTCGGGAGAGCGGCCGGTGCCGATCAAAGAGCTGGCCGAACGCCGCGACATCCCCGAGCAGTTCCTCGAGCAGCTCTTCTCGACCCTGCGGCGGGGGGGTCTGTTGACCAGCCACCGCGGCATGCGCGGCGGCTACACGCTCTCGCGTCCGGCCGAGGAGATCACCGTGCTCGAGGTCGTCCAGGCCCTCGACGGCAAGATCGGCTCCGAAGCCGACGAGGCCGGCGGCATCTGGGCCGAGGGGGTCGATGCCCTGCGCAAGGTCTTCGGCCAGACGACGATCGCCGAAGTCGCCCGCCGCGAGGCCGAAGAGGCCGGCAGCGGCATGTATTTCATCTAGCCCGGCGCACGGGCGGCGAGGAGGGACCGGCGGTGGGCGGCGCCGAGAAGCCGCCGCACGCGTCGGCTAGTTCGCCTTCGTGATCGAGGCGGACGGGATCCGCTGCTCGCAGGTGGAGAGCCGCATGGTCACACCTCCTTTCGCCGGGCCGGATGTCGGACGGGCGCCCGCGCCGAGCGGACGGCCGAAACTCTTTGTATGCACTTTCTCGACCGGGCTGAGCCGGCTCGACCTCGCCGAAGCCGCGTTTTAGGGCACAATGCTGCTTCGCGCGAATGCAATCGAGTGATCGAACAGTTCCGATAGGCGGTCGGCGACGGTGAAGCCGACCAGGGCCGAACGCGACAAGTCGACCGCCGCCGCGGTGCTTGCCCACCCGCTGCGCGTGCGGATCCTGGCCTTGCTGAACGAGCGCGACCTGAGCCCGGTCGAGTTCTGCCGCGAAGGATTCGCGCCCGAGGGCATGGACGTCTCCCACGTCGCCTACCACTTCCGCGAGCTGGCCGAATACGGCTGCCTCGAGATCATCGAGGAGAACAAACGTCGCGGCTCGATCGAACACGTCTACCGCGGGATCGGGCGCGCCTTCTTCTCGGACTCCCACTGGGCCGCGCTGACATTGGAAGAACGCGCGCGGATCAGCAGGACGGTGATCCAGGGGCTCTTCGCCCGCGCCGACGAGGCGATGATGGCCGACACCTTCGACGCTCGCGAGGACCGCCATCTGAGCTGGATCGCGATGAAGCTCGACGAGCAGGGGTGGAAAGAACTGGCGACGACGCTCGGAGCGGCCTACGGGGAAGCGGAACAGATCCGGCTCGAGGCGGAAGAGCGGCTGGCGGCGAGCGGCGAGCCGGGATTCACCGCCACCTGCGCGATCGCCGGCTTCGAATCGCCGACGATCCCGGAGCCGTCCCGAGACTAGACTCGCACCGATGAGGATCGGCCCGGAGGCCTCCGCGATCGTCGGCGACACGCCGATGGTGCTGCTCGAGCGGCTCGGCGACGGGCTCCCCGGCCAGGTCTGCGCGAAGCTCGAGTACTTCAATCCAGGCGGGTCGGTGAAGGACCGGATCGGGGTGTCGATGATCGAGGCGGCCGAAGAGGCGGGCGAGATCGAGCCGGGACGCTCGCTGGTGGTCGAGCCGACCAGCGGCAACACCGGGATCGCCCTGGCGATGGTCTGCGCGGCGCGCGGCTACGAGCTGATCCTCACCCTGCCCGAAGGGATGAGCCGCGAGCGCGGCAAGCTGCTGCGCGCCTACGGGGCCACCGTGCGCGAGACGCCGAGCCTCGGCGGCATGAACGAGGCGGTGGCGCTGGCCGAGCAGATCCGCGACCAGCGCAAGGCCTTCATGCCGATGCAGTTCTCCAACCCGGCCAACGCGGAGGTCCACCGGCGCACCACCGCGGAGGAGATCTGGCGCGACACCGAGGGCGAGATCGGCGCCTTCGTGACCGGGGTCGGGACCGGCGGCACGATCACGGGAGTGGGGCGGATGCTGAAGGAGCGCGCGCCCGAGGCGCTGGTCGTCGCGGTCGAGCCGGCGAGCTCGCCCGTCCTCTCCGGCGGCCGCCCCGGCCCGCACAAAATCCAGGGCATCGGCGCCGGCTTCGTCCCCGAGCTGCTCGACCGCACGGTGATCGACGAGGTGGTCGCGGTCTCCGACGAGGATGCGCTGGAGACCGCGCGCCGCACCATGGGCGCCGAGGGGATCCTGGCCGGGATCTCGGCCGGCGCCAACATCCACGCGGCGCTGCAGGTGGCGGCGCGGCCGGAGCTGGCCGGCAGGCGGGTGGTGACGATCGTCTGCGATTCGGGCGAGCGCTACATGTCCCTACCCTTCTTCGCACCATGATCGGGGGCTGTCTTGCCGAGGTCCGGGCCGACGTCGCCGCGGCGCGCGACCGCGATCCCGCCGCGCAGGGGGTGTCGAGCCTCGAGATCCTGACCAGCTGGGCCGGGGTGCAGGCGCTGCTCGCCCACCGCGCCGCCCACGCCCTGCGCCGCGCCGGCGTGCCGTTCCTGCCGCGCGCGATCGCCTACCTGACCCGCGCCGTCACCGGCGTGGAGATCCACCCGGCGGCGGAGATCGGCAGGGGCTTCTTCATCGACCATGGCGCCGGCGTGGTGATCGGCGAGACGGCGAAGATCGGCGACCAGGTGACCCTCTACCAGGGGGTGACGCTGGGCGGCACCGGCTTCCAGCGCGGCAAGCGCCATCCGACCCTCGGCGACAACGTCACGGTCGGCTCCGGGGCGAAGCTGCTGGGGCCGATCGCGGTCGGCGACGGCGCCAAGATCGGCGCCAACACCGTCGTCGTCGAGGACGTGCCGCCGGGGGCGACTGTGGTCGGCAACCCCGGGCACCCGGTGCGGGTCGAAGGTCGCCGCCTGGAAGGGCCCGACGCCGACTGGATCCATCTGCCCGACCCGATCGCCGACGCGATCAAGGCGCTCTCCGAGCGGATCGCCGAACTGGAAGCGCGGCTGGCCGAGGTCGACGGCGGCGAGGCCCGGGCCGGCGCGAAGGGCGAGAAGTCCTCGATCGCTCCGCGCACCGGCCGCTCCTCGGCGGGTGGTTGAGGCGCCGTGAGGCGCATCCTCGTCGCGCTCGCCCTGATCGCCCTCGCGGCCCTGGCGATCGCCGCCTGCGGCGGCGGCTCCGGCGACGAAACCGCAATCACCGAAACGATCGAGACGGCGGCGACGACCGCCGACCCCGGCAACTGCACCGAACTGCAGACGCTGCGCTTCAACGAACAGAACAGCGCCACGGAAGGCAAGGGCGCGACCAGAGCCTGCGAAGAAGAAGCCAGACGGAACCATGCCGAGGTGGCCGAAGCGGTGACCGTCTCGAACATCTCGGTGGAAGGCGAAGACGCCACCGCCGAGGTCGAGCTCGAAGGCGGCGCGCTCAACTCGCAGACGATCGAGATGGCGCTGGTCGAAGAAGGTGGTGACTGGAAGCTCGATCAGATCGAAGGCTTCGCCTCTTACGACGGCGAAGCGCTCGCCGAAGCCTTCGAAAAGGTCTACGAAGAAGAAGCGAGGGGTCTGAGCAAGGAACAGATCAGCTGCATCGGCGGCAGGATCGGCGAACTGAATCAGGAAGGCGCCGAAGTCATGTTCCTCTCGGGCTCGCCGGCAGGCGCAATCGCGCTGGCGAAGAGCTGCGGCAGGCAAGACAGGCAAGTCATTCACTGAGGCCCCCGCCGCACCCCTGGCTATGCTCGACAGGTGAGCCTGCAGGCCGACCAGGAGTCCGCGGCGGGCGTCGATCACACCTCGGTCGGCGCCCCGACCGAGCCCGGCGCCGACCGGGTCGAGCGGCTCCTCGCCGGCCTCAACCCGCCCCAGCGCGAGGCGGTCGAGCACGGTGAGGGCCCGCTGCTGGTGCTGGCCGGCGCCGGCTCCGGCAAGACCCGCGTCCTCACCCATCGGATCGCCTACCTGCTGGCGACCGGCGCCGCCCGTCCCGGCGAGATCCTCGCGATCACCTTCACCAACAAGGCGGCGGCCGAGATGCGGGAGCGGGTCGGCAGCCTGATCGGCCGCTCGGTGCGGGCGATGTGGGTGACCACCTTCCACTCGGCCTGCGCGCGGATGCTGCGGGTCGACGCCGAGCGGCTCGGCTACTCGAAGGGCTTCACGATCTACGACCAGGGCGACTCGCTGCGGATGCTCAAACGCTGCCTGGCCGAGCTCGGCGTGGACCCGAAGCGCTACCCGCCGCGCGCCGTCCAGGGGAGGATCTCGGGCGCCAAGAACCAGTTGGTCGACCCCTCCGCCTACGCCGAGGCGACCGTCGGCGGCTTCGAGGAGGTGGTCGCCGAAGCCTTCCCGCTCTACGAGAAGCGGATGCTGGAGGCCAACGCGATGGACTTCGACGACCTCCTGGTCCGCACCGTCAACGTGCTGGAGCTCTTCGAGGACGTCCGCGACCGCTGGCGCCGCACCTTCCGCCACGTCCTCGTCGACGAGTACCAGGACACCAACCACGCCCAGTACCGGCTGCTGCAGCTGCTCGCCGAGGAGCACGGCAACCTGATGGTGGTGGGCGACGAGGATCAGTCGGTCTACAGCTTCCGTGCCGCCGACATCCGCAACATCCTCGACTTCGAGGCCGACTTCCCGGAAGCCGAGATGGTCAAGCTCGAGCAGAACTACCGCTCGACCCAGACGATCCTCTCGGCCGCCAACGCGGTGGTCGAGAACAACCGCGAGCGGCGGCCGAAGCAGCTCTGGACCGATATCGCGGGCGGTGAGCCGGTGCAGCTGCGCGAGCTGGGCGACGAACACGAGGAGGCCCGTTGGGTGGCCGGGGAGATCGACCGGCTGGCGGAGGAGGAGGACGTCAGGCACTCCGACGTGGCGGTCTTCTACCGGACCAACGCGATGAGCCGGGTGCTGGAGGAGACGCTGCAGCGCTTCGACGTCAGCTACCAGGTGATCGGCGGCACCAAGTTCTACGAGCGGGCCGAGATCAAGGACGCGTTCGCCTACCTCGGCTTCCTCGTCAACCCGGCCGACCTGGTCGCCTTCGGGCGGATCGTCAACTCGCCGCGGCGGGGGATCGGCGACACCACCCAGGGTCGGCTGGTCGCCTACGCCAACACCGCCGGGCTGACGATCTGGGAGGTGATCGAACGGGCCGAGGAGGTGCCGGGGATGAGCGCCGCGGCGATCAGGTCGGTGGGTCGCTTCTTCGAGACGATGGACGGGCTGAAAGACCGGGTCGAGGGCTCCTCGGTCCACTCGATCCTGGAGCGGACGCTGAACGAGACCGGCTACCTGGAAGCGCTGGCGGCGGAGCGGACGGTGGAAGCCGAAGGGCGGGCCGAGAACCTCGAGGCGCTGCTCGAGGGCGCCGCCGAGTTCGACCGCGAGCGCGAGATCGAGGGCGACAGCGAGCTCTCGCCACTGGAGGAGTACCTGCAGCAGAACCTGCTGCGCTCCGAGCAGGACGCCTTGGCGGGCGCCGAGCGGGAACTGGTGACGCTGATGACCCTCCACAACGCGAAGGGACTGGAGTACGACACGGTCTTCGTCATCGGCTGCGAGGACGGCGCCTTCCCGCACATGCGGGCGCTGGAGGAGGGCGGCGAAGAGGAGGAGCGGCGCCTCTGTTACGTCGGCATCACCCGCGCCGAACGCCGCCTCTACATGACCTGGGCGCGCGAGCGGCGGCTCTTCGGGCGGGCCGAGCGCAATCTGCCCTCGCGCTTCGTCGACGAGATCCCGGCCGAGCTGACCGAGCGCAACTCGACCGCGGCGAGCGGCGGGATGACCTGGGGCTCGACCGCCTTCGGGGGCGGCGACCCGGGGCCGCCCGGTCACGGCCCGGCGCCACCGGTCGATCCCGGCCCGGCGCTCGAGATGCGGACCGGCGACGACGTCGTCCACGCCTCCTTCGGCGACGGCGTGGTGACCGCGACCGAGCCGGGCGGGGTGATCGTCGTGCGCTTCTCCGAGGACGGCTCGGAGCGCAAGCTGATGGCCGACTACGCGCCGATCAGGAAGCGGTAGCCGTGGCGGCCAGGCTGATCGACGGGAAAGCCGTGGCGGCGGCGGTCAAAGAGCGGGTCAAGGTCGACCTCGCCGCCTTCGAGGAGGAGCACGGACGGAGGCCGGCGCTGGCGACGGTGCTGGTCGGCGAGGACCCCGCCTCCGCGGTCTACGTGGGGATGAAGGTGAAGGCCTGCGAGGAGGTCGGCCTCGGGTCGGTCCACCACGCGCCGGCCGCGTCGATCCGCCAGGAGGAGCTGGAGGAGCTGGTCGAGGGCCTGAACGCCGACGAGGAGGTCGACGGCATCCTCGTCCAGATGCCGCTGCCCGACCATCTCGACCCCGACCGGATCGTGGCGCTCGTCGACCCGCTGAAGGACGTCGACGGGCTGACCCCGGTCAACGCCGGGCTGCTCGCCCACGGCAGCCCCGGCCTGACCCCGTGCACGCCGGCCGGGGTGATGGAGCTGCTCGACCACGAGGGGGTCGAGCTGGAGGGCGCCGACGTGGTCGTCGTCGGGCGCTCGAAGCTGGTCGGCGTCCCGGTCGCGCGCCTGCTGCTGATGGCGGACGCGACGGTGACGATGTGCCACTCGCGGACCCGCGACCTCGATGCCGTCTGCGCCCGTGCCGACGTCCTGGTCGCCGCGGTCGGCGTGCCGCGCCTGCTCGGGGCGGCCGCGATCAAGCCCGGCGCGGTGGTGATCGACGTCGGCGTCAACCGGCTCGAGGAGGGGCTGGTCGGCGACGTCGACTTCGACGCCGCCGCCGAGGTCGCGTCGGCGATCACCCCCGTCCCCGGCGGCGTCGGGCCGATGACGATCGCGATGCTGCTCCACAACACGCTGCAGGCGGCGCGAGGGCGTACGCTGAGCCGATGAAGGCGCGACGAAGGCTACGGACCGGCGAGGCGATCTCCCTGGTCGCCGCGATCCTGCTCTTTGTCCTGATGTTCTTCGACTGGTGGGAAGCCGGGATCGGCCGCGAACCGGGTGGATCGACCGCCGTGAGCCTCTTCGACCGTGGCCAGGACGCCTGGCAGGCGCTCGAAGTGATCCCGCTCTTCTTGATGCTCGCGATCGTCGTCGCGGTCGGCGCGGCGCTGCTGCGGCTCATAGGCTCGGACTGGGAGCCCGCGATTCCGCCCGGAGCCGCGGTCTGCGTGCTCGGGCTGCTGGCGGCGCTGCTGATATTGATCCGGATGATCTCGCCGCCGAGCCTGACGCCGGGCTCGCTGGCGGGGACCGAATTCGACACCTCGCTTCAGCTGCCGATCTTCCTCGCGCTCCTCGCGGCGCTCGGCATCGCCTACGGCGGCCGCCGGGCGATGGCCGAGGAAGGCGCCTCCTTCGGCGCCACGGCCAAGCGGTTGGAGTCGCCGCGGCGCCCGGCGCGGCCGAAGTCCTCGTCTGCCGCGAGGCCGGGCGCCCGCCCGAAATCCTGATCCCGCCGCCCCACCTAGAATCGCTCCCGTGATCGATCGCGAGCAGGTCCTCCACGTCGCCAGGCTGGCGCGGCTGCGCCTCGACGACGCCGAGGTCGAGACGATGGCGGGAGAGCTCTCGGGGATCCTCGGGCACGTCGACCGGATCGCCGACCTCGACCTGGAGGGGGTCGAGCCGACCTCGCACGTGGTCGCGCTGGAGAACGTGCAGCGCGCCGACGAGCCCTGGACGAGCCTGCCCCGCGAGGTGGCGCTGGCGAACGCGCCCGATCCCTACGACGGCGCCTTCCGCGCCCCCTCGCCGCAGGCCGACGCCGAGTGATGGCCGAGCTGCTCGATCTGACCGTCGCCGAGGCGGCGGCGAAGATCGCCGCCGGTGAGGTCTCGGCGGAGGAGTACGGATCGGCCTGGCGCGCCGCCGCCGCCGCCGATCCGCTGAACGCGTACCTCTGGAAGGACGGCGACGGCGCGCCGTCGGCCGGCGACTGGACCGACGCGGGGGAGAGCGCGCCTGCGGGGGAGGGGACGGAGACGCCCTACGGCGCCAACGCCCCGGCGCCCGCCGACTCGGGGCCGCTGGCCGGCGTCCCGATCGCGATCAAGGACATCTTCACCACCGAGGGGGTCCCGACCACGGCGGGCTCGAAGATCCTCGCGGGCTACGTCCCCCCCTACACCGCCACCGCCGTCCGCAAGCTGACCGCCGCGGGCGCCCGGGTGCTCGGCAAGACCAACATGGACGAGTTCGCGATGGGCTCCTCGAACGAGAACTCGGCCTACGGGCCGGTCCTCAACCCCTGGGACCGCGGCCGTGTCCCCGGCGGCTCTTCGGGCGGCTCGGCGGCGGCGGTCGCCGGCGGCCTCGCCCCGGCGGCGCTCGGCACCGACACCGGCGGCTCGATCCGCCAGCCCGCCTCGCTCTGCGGGATCGTCGGCCTGAAGCCGACCTACGGGGCGATCTCCCGCTACGGGATGATCGCCTTCGCCTCCTCGCTCGACCAGTGCGGGCCGCTCACCCGTGACGTCGCCGACGCGGCGCTCCTGCTCGGCGTCCTGCAGGGGAAGGACCCGCTCGACTCGACCTCGGTCGGGCTCGACGGCGGCATCGAGCCGCCGCGCCGCGAGGACCTCGCCGGGCTGCGCTTCGGCGTGCCGAAGGAGATCGGCGAGGCGGCCCTCGACCCCGGCGTGCGCGCCGTCTTCGAGGCGACGCTGGCGCGGATCGAGGAGCTCGGCGGCACGGTCGCCGAGATCTCCCTGCCGCACGCCGAGCACGGCATCTCCGCCTACTACGTGATCGCCCCGGCCGAGGCGTCCTCCAACCTCGCCCGCTACGACGGCGTCCGCTACGGGATGCGGGTCGACGGCGATCTCGACCTGGTCGAGATGTACGAGGCGACCCGCTCGCAGGGGTTCGGCGCCGAGGTGAAGCGGCGGATCATGCTGGGCACCTACGCGCTCTCCTCCGGCTACTACGACGCCTACTACGGCCAGGCGCAGAAGGTCCGCACCCGGATCGCGGGTGACTTCGACGCCGCCTTCGAAGACGTCGACCTCGTCGTCACCCCGACCGCCCCCTCGGTCGCCTTCGGGCTCGGCGAGAAGACCGCCGATCCGCTCGCCATGTACCTCAACGACTTCTTCACCGTGCCGATGAGCCTCGCCGGAATCCCGGCGATCTCGATCCCCTGCGGGTTCGTCGAGGAAGGTGGGTCCCGGCTGCCGGTCGGCTTCCAGATCGCCGCCCCCGCCGTCGCCGAGCAGAAGCTGCTGGAGGCCGCCCACGCGCTCGAGGGCGCGCTCGGCTTCGCCGCCGCGGCGGGCGACGCCGCCCCTTGGAAGGGAGGCGCCCGTGCCTGAGCTGGAGGCGGTGATCGGGCTCGAGATCCACGTCCAGCTGGCGACGCGGACGAAGATGTTCTGCGGCTGCGAGCTCAGCTTCGGCGACGAGCCGAACATCCACACCTGCCCGATCTGCCTCGCCCACCCGGGTGTCCTGCCGGTGCCGAACGAGGAAGCGATCCGTCATGCGCTGAAGATCGGCCTGGCGCTCGACTGCGAGATCGCGCCGCGCTCGATCTTCCACCGCAAGAACTACTTCTATCCCGACAACCCGAAGGCCTACCAGATCAGCCAGTACGACATCCCGATCTGTGGGGCCGGGAAGCTCGGCGAGGTCAGGATCACGCGCGCCCACCTCGAGGAGGACGCGGCGAAGACGATCCACGTCGGCGGGTCGGGCCGCATCCACGGCTCCGCCGCCTCGCTGGTCGACTTCAACCGCGGCGGCACGCCGCTGGTCGAGATCGTCACCGAGCCCGACCTGCGCGGCGCCGCCGAGGCGGCGGCGTGGGCCAGGCTCCTGCGCGAGACCGTCCGCCAGCTCGGCGTCTCCGACGTGAACATGGAGGAGGGGAGCCTGCGGGTCGACGCCAACGTCTCGGTGCGCCCGGCCGGCTCGGCGGAGCTCGGCACCAAGACCGAGCTGAAGAACATGAACAGCTTCCGCTTCCTGCAGCGCGGGATCGAAGCCGAGCTGGAGCGCCAGCGCGAGCTGATCGCGGCGGGGGGGACGGTCGAACAGGAGACCCTCCACTTCGACCCGGCGAGCGGCGGGCTGACCTCGCTGCGCTCGAAGGAGGAGGCGCACGACTACCGCTACTTCCCCGAGCCCGACCTGGTCGCGATCGCGCCGAGCGAGGCGCAGATCGCCGCGGCACGCGAGTCGCTGCCGGAGCTGCCGGCCGCCCGGATCGGCCGCTACGAAACGGAGCTGGGGCTGGACGAGGCGCAGGCGCGCCTGCTCGCCGGGGACCCGGCGCAGGCTGCCTACTTCGAGGCGGTGGCGGCGGCCACCGACGGCGCCGAGCCGCGTGTCGTCGCCAACTGGGTGACCGGCGACCTGACCGCCGCGCTGCGCGCCGGCGAGCGTGGTGACGAGGACTACGCGGCGCCGACCGTGCCCGCCGCGACGCTGGCCGAGCTGATCGATCTGACCGCCGCGAAGACGATCTCCCACGGCAACGGCCGCAAAGTGCTCGCGATCCTCGTCGCCGAGGGCGGTAGCCCGGGGGAGATCGTCAAGCGCGAAGGCCTTGCCCCGATGGGGGCCTCCGACGGCGAGCTCGCCGCGATCGTCGCTGCCGCGATCGAGGCCGACCCGGACGCCGCCGAGCAGATCCGCGGCGGCAACGGCAAGGCGATCGGCGCGATCGTCGGCGCCGTGATGCGGGAGACCAGAGGCCGCGCCGACGGTGGCGAGGTCAACCGCCTGATCCGCGAGCAGCTGGGCCTGTAGGCGGCGCCGGGGGTAAGGGTTCGGGCCGGTGCGGCCCGGGACGGGGAGTTTGCGGTGGGTTCCGTCACAGGGATGAGGCGTCTGCGGGCGGGGACGGGCGTACGGCGCAGGGGTGCCATGGCTCGAACGGTCAGGAAACTGCACGGATAGAAACCGGCCCTATGCACCGATAACTATCCGTGCAGATTTCTGACCGTTCGAGATTCGCAACGATCTGTGACGACCGCCGGCCCCGGCGCGCCTTCGGTCACGATTCCCCCGCTCGCCCTGAGCTCTTCCCCGTCCATCCGGCACCCGGCCATCTGGAGCACGCCATCCCCATCGAATCGGCGCACGTGTGACGTACAGCACTTTGTAACAAGTTGTTACAAAGGTGCTAACTTTGGCGCATGGCCTGGAACGTCGTCATCGCCGGAGGTGGATTCGGAGGGCTCGCCGCCGCCCGCGAGTTGGAGAAGACGATGCCGAAGCAGTCGGCGCGGCTGATGATGGTCAACGAGACCAACTTCTCGCTCTACACGCCGTTCCTGCCCGAGGCCGCCGCCGGGACGCTGGAGCCGCGCCACGTGGTGACGCCGCTGCGCGACATCCTCAAGCGGACCTACGTGCGGCTCGGCGAGATCGTCGCCCACGACCCGACCGCCAAGACGGTCGAGTTGAAGGCGCAGAGCGGCGATGCCGAGACGATCCCTTATGACCAGCTGCTCTTGGCGCTCGGCTCGGTCTCGCGGACGCTGCCGATTCCCGGCCTGAGCGACCACGCGATCGGCTTCAAGGGGCTCGCCGACGCGATCTGGCTGCGCAACCGGATCGTCGAGAACCTCGAGGAAGCCAACGCGACGTCGGACCGCCACCGGCGCGAGGAACTGCTCACCTTCGTCTTCGTCGGCGGCGGCTACGCCGGGCTCGAGGCGCTGGCCGAGCTGCAGGACTTCGCCGCCGACGCGATGGACAACTACCCGCGCGCCCGCCTGCACGGGATGCGCTGGATCCTGGTCGAGGCGACGTCGCGGGTGCTGCCGGAGATCGACCTCGAGCTGGCCACCTACGCCTTGCGGGAGCTGCGCGGCCGCGGCATCGACATCAAGCTGGAGACGCAGGTGAAGGAGGTCGGGCCGAGCTCGGTGACGCTCTCGACCGGCGAGGTGGTGCCGACCACGACGGTGGTCTGGACCGCGGGGGTCGCCCCGGCGCCGATCCTGCGGGAGCTGAACCTGCCGCTCGACGAGCGCGGCCGGGTCCCGGTCGACGACCACCTGCGGGTCGAAGGGCTCGATTCGGTCTGGGCGATCGGCGACTGCGCCGCCGCGCCCGATCCGCGCGGCGGCCTCTGCCCGCCGACCGCCCAGCACGCCGTCCGCCAAGGGCCGGTGGCGGCCCGCAACATCGCCGCCGAGCTCGGGGTCGGCTCGCCGCAGGCGTTCGAATACCGCAGCCAGGCGTCCTTCGTCAACCTCGGCCGCTACAAGGCGGTCGGTCGGCTCGGGGACCGCACCTTCCGCGGCTTCCCCGCCTGGTGGCTCGCCCGCAGCTACCACATGAGCCAGATCCCGGGCTACGCCCGCAAGGCCCGCGCAGTCATCGACTGGACGGCGAGCCTGCCGTTCGGGCGCGACATCGCCGAGCTCGGCTCGACCAGCAGGCCAAAACGCCTCGGCTGAGCGGCGTTCGCAGTTCTGGCCGGATAGCGAAGGTAAGTGCGAACGCAACCCGGCAGAATGGAGGGCCGATGGGCCTCCAGTACCTCGTCATCGTCTTCTTCTTCGGTCTCGCCACCGCGATCATCGGCAAGGCCAAGGGCAGCTCCTTCTGGATCTGGTTCCTGGTCGGCGCGGTGCTGCCGATCCTCGGCCTGGTCGCGGTGATCCTCTCCCGCCGCGAGCGCGACGAACCGGAACGGCAGTGCCCGAACTGTCACAAGGCGGTGAAGCTCTACGTCCAGGTATGCCCGCGCTGCGGCACCGACCTCTACCTGCCCGACCCGCGCGCCGTCCGCCACCCCGGCGTTCGCAGTTAGCTTCGCTATCCGGCCAGAAGTGCGAACGCCGGCGGCGGGGGGGCTGGCGTCAGCGGAGCCAGGTGCGGACGATCGCGTTGGCGAAGCCGAGGCCGTAGCGCATCACCGCGGGCTTCTTCGAGTGGCCGTGGAGGCGCTGTTCGACCGTGATCGGGACCTCCTTGGCGGGGACCCCGCGCTTGATCGCCTCGATCATGAACTCGGAGGTGTGGAACTGCTCCTGGCGCAGCACCAGCTGCGGCAGCACCGTGGTGCGGACGGCGCGGTAGCCGTTCGAGCAGTCGGTGACGTGGGTGCGGGTGATGAGGGAGACGAGCCGGTTGAAGAAGACGATCCCCAGCTCGCGGGCGAAGTGGTTGCGGTCGGCGTGGCCGAGGACGCGCGAGCCGTGGGCGACGTCGACCTCGCCGCTCAGCACCGGCTCCACCAGGCGCGACATCTCGGCGGGCAGGTGCTGGCCGTCGGCGTCGAGGGTGACGACGATTTCGGCGCCCGATTCGACCATCAGCCGGTAGCCGGTGCGGAGCGCCGCGCCGCCGCCGCGGTTGGTGACGTGGCGGGCGACCAAGGCGCCGTGCCCGGCGGCGACATCGCCGGTGCCGTCGCGCGAGCCGTCGTCGACGACCAGCACCTCGGTGCGCACGCCGCAGACCTCGGCGGGCATCAGATCCAGCACGTGGCCGATGTTGTCGGCCTCGTTGTAGGCGGGGATCAGGATCGCGATCTTGCCCGTGAAGCGGGCGGGCAGGCCGGCCTGGCGGAACTCCTCCCAGGCGAGCCCCTCGAGCGCCGCCGAGAGCTGGCGCGAGTTGCGCGCCCCGACCGCCAGCGCCCGCAGGCAGATGATGAAGAGGACGAAGATCGCGAAGACGGCGAGGCCGAGGATCCGCCCGCCGTTGCCTTTTTCGAAGGAGAAGGCGGAGAGCAGGCCGTTGACGACTTCGGTGCCGGTGACGATCGCCAGGGCGACGCCGGCGACCAGCAGCAGCAGCACGTCGGCGTTGCGCAGGGAGTGGCGGCGGACGATCGCGTAGACGACGAGGACCAGCGCGATCGCCAGGCCGACGCCGCGGAGCGCCGTCAATTCGGCCGGGAATATGCCTGCCAGGGGGACCATTTCCGGCCTGAGGATAGGGCCGACGCGGTCGCCGAGAGGGCGAGGCCGGCGAGCGGGAAGATCAGCGTCATCAGGATCTCGTTGCGGCGCGGGGCGGCGAGGCTGACCGCGCCGACCGCGGTGACCAGGACGATCGGGGCGGCGAGGCAGAGCGTCTCCCACCATCGGCGGCGGACGGCGAGCACGACGAGGCCCGCGATCCCGAGCGCCACCAGCAGGATCTGGGCGACCCGCCCTGCGCCCGAGCCCATCGCCTCGCCGACCGCGCTCGACCACATCCGGCCGACCTTGCGCGCCGTCATCCCGAGGTAGCCGAGCGGGTGTTCGCCGAACCACCTGGAGAAGTTCTGCTTGCCGATCCTGCCAAGCGCCGAGTCGCGCGGTTCTTCCGGGTAGCGGTCGGCGACCCGGTCGAAGAGCGGCACCGGGTCCACTTCGTTCAGGGCCTGCGAGTCGGCGGGGAGGCTCCTGCCGGTCTGGCGCCGGTAGAGGATCGCCTTGACCCGCTGGTATTCGCCGTCGGCGGGGTAGAAGGTGCCGACGTAGAGGGCCTTGCCGCCGCCGGTCGAGATCGGCACCAGCCGTTCGAGCACGACGAGGTTGCGGATCGTCCAGGGCACGATCGGCAGCAGCAGCGCCACCACCATCAGGCCGACGGCCGTCGCCCCGAAGGCCCACTCGCGCTCCCACGCCCAGCGGGCCGCGGCGAAGACGACGAAGGCGGCGGCGACCAGCGTGTACTCGGGGCGGAACATCGCGGTGGCGCCGAAGAGGAAGCCGGGCAGGAGCCAGCCCCAGGTGCTCCTGCGGTCCCAGGCCCATAAGAAGGCGAGGATCGCGGCGGGGAGCGAGAGCATCGCCGGCGGCTCGCTCATGACCTCCCCGACCGAGTGGATGAACGGCGGGTAGATCGCCACCCCGAGGGCGCCCAGCAGCGCCGGCCAGCGGCCGCCGAGCCGCCATCCGAGGAAGAAGACGAGGAGGATCGTCCCCACTCCCATCAGCGCCTCGAGGATGCGGATCGAGCCTTCGCGCGGCCCGCCGGTGACGACGAAGAGGCCGGCGTAGAGCCAGGGCGCGCCCGGCGACCAGTCGCTCGAGTCGTGAAAGCTCGGTTCGCCGAAGCTGCCTTCCTCGTAGAGCGCCTTGGAGAGGGCGTAATAGGCGTGCGAGTCGTCGGCCGGGTCGGTGACCGGGTGGACGACGGCGACCGCGCGGCAGGCCAGGCCGAGCGCCGCGATCATCGCCAGGGCGATCAGCGTCCGCCGCCCGTGGCGGGCGGGCAGTGAGCGGAACCAGAGGCGCAGGGCGGTCAAGGCGCCGGTCAGGCTACTCGGGCGAGGGCAGGAAACCGGGGGGAGGTGCTGAAATGCCGGACAAACCCCAGGAAAGGAAGCTTCATGAAGCGCATCTCCCTGATCGTGGCCGGCGCGCTCGCCTGCCTGCTGATCGCCTCGGTCGGCACCGCGGCGGCGGAATCGGAAATCCCGTCGCTGCACAGAACCTGCACGACGAGCGCCACGAACGTCGCCGGGCACAAGATCAAGACGAAGGTCACCGGCAAGAACGTCGCCTCCTCGCAGAAGCGGTTCGCGACGTGCCGCTACGTGAACAAGACCGTCAGGGCGGTCGTCAAGCGGGAAATCGAGAAGCCGACGATCGTCGAAGCCTTCCGCATCACCCCCAGCATCACCTCCGAAGCACCGCTGGTGGTGAAGTACAAGGGCCTCTTCCGCGGCGCCGACACGGCGACCGAAATCCGGCTCAGCTTCAAGATCGAGTACGCGAACAACTAGTCGGCGACCCGCTCGTCGGGGTGCCCGCGCCGGGGGAGGGCGCGGGCGCCCGCCGCGAGCCAGACGGCCGCCGTCCCGGCGCAGGCGGCGAGCAGCGGCACCAGCACGAGGACGCGCCGCGGTGAGGCGACCGCGACCAGCGCGGTGATCAGCGTGATCGCGAGGAAGACGGCACCGATCAGGAGCGCCTCCCGGCGCCGCAGCCAGGCGAGCAGTCCGAGGCCGAGCAGACCGAGGCCGAGCAGCGCCCAGTGGAGCGCCTCCCAGAGCGGCTCGCGCATCACCGCGCGGGGCCCGTGGGACCAGATGCGGCCGACCTTCCTGGCGACGAAGCCGATGTATTCGCCGGTCTGCTCGGTGATGTCGTCGCCGAGCTGTTCCTTGCCCATCTTCGAGAGCGCCTGGTCGGGTTCCAGCCCGGGGTAGGTGCGTTCGCCGAGCCGGGCGAGGATCTGCTCGAGGCGGAGGTTCTCGATCGCGTGCGGGCCGAAGAGGTCGGGGTGTTCCTCGATGACGGCGGCGCCGACCTTTTCCGGGTCCCCGTCGGAGGGCAGGTAGGTGCCCGCGTAGAGCACCTGGCCGCCGCCGGTGGAGACGGCCACGAAGCGGTGCAGCGCGAAGGCGTTGCGCACCGTCCAGGGCGCGACGACGACGACGATGCCGAGGACGACGACGAGCGCGGCGAGAAGCGCCCGCCGCCACCGCCGCCCCCCGGTGAGTTCGCAGTTCTCGTCGCTATCCGAAGGTTTCTGCGAACTCACCGCGGGGTGCCCGAGGCGCCTGTGAGCGAAGCGCTCGTGGAGGAGGACCAACAGGGCGAGGAGGAGGCCGATCGCCAGGTACTCGGGCCGGACCAGGGCGAGGGCGCCGAGGCTCAGCCCCGGCACGAGCCATCGCCAGGGGCCGGCGCCGTCCCCCGCCCAGAGGATCGCCAGGATCGCACCGACCAGGAGCGTCGCCGCGAGCGGCTCGGTCATCAGCATCCCGGTGTACTCGATCGTCGCCGGGTAGATCGCCACGACGAGCGCCGCGATCAGCCCCGCCACGACGCCTCTCATGCGGCGGGCGAGGAGGTAGGTGAAGAGGACGGCGAGGGTCCCGAGCAGCGCCAGGACCACCCGCGCGAGCCGTTCGTGGACGCCGGTCACCCCGTAGAGCCCTGCCACGAAGAGCGGCAGGCCGGGGGAGTAGTCGCTGCTCGGCTGGGTCGCCCGCGCGCCGACGGTGAAGCCGTCGCCTGCGTCGAGGTTGCGGGCGATCGCCGCGTAGGCGGCCGCGTCGTAGACCGGGGCGCGGCCGTCCCAGGCTTCGCCGACCCTCAGGCCGAGGCCCAGCAGCAGGATCGCGACCAGTGCCGCAACGCCCCATCTGCCGCCGTTTCGCGCCGCCAACCGGTTTGGCATCAGCCCGATTCAACTAACCTTGCCGGTCTATGCGGATCCTCATCCTCGGTGGCGACGGCTACCTCGGCTGGCCGACGGCACTCCGGTTCTCGGCGCGCGGGCACGAGGTCGCGGTCGTCGACAACTTCAATCGCCGCCGCTGGGTCGAGGGCGCGGGCTCCGACTCGCTGACCCCGATCGCCGACCTCGACACGAGGATCGCCGCCTGGAAAGAGCTCACCGACAGGGAGATCACCTTCCACAAGGGCCCGATCGAGGACGGTGACTTCATCGAAGGCGTGGTCGCCGAGTTCCTCCCCGACGCGGTCGTCCACTACGGCCAGCAGGCCTCGGCGCCCTACTCGATGATCTCCCGCCAGACCGCGGTCGAGACCCAGCAGGCGAACACGATCGGCAACCTCAACCTGCTCTTCGCCCTCCGC
The DNA here is from genome assembly GCA_035545115.1 of Solirubrobacterales bacterium. Lineage (GTDB taxonomy): Bacteria > Actinomycetota > Thermoleophilia > Solirubrobacterales > 70-9 > VAYN01. The sequence continues at coordinate 23,112 of DASZZB010000154.1, forward strand.
GATCACGTCCCCGGGGCGCATCTGGTGAAGCTGGGGACGATGGGTGAGTACGGCCAGCCCAACATCGACATCGAGGAGGGCTACATCGAGATCTCGCACAAGGGGCGCAGTGACAGGTTGCCGTTCCCCAAGCTGCCGGGGTCGCTGTACCACTGCTCGAAGGTCCACGACTCGACCAACATCGAGTTCGTCTGTCGCGCCTGGGGCCTGCGCGCCACCGACCTGAACCAGGGCGTCGTCTACGGCATCGACACCGAGGAGACCGAGGTCGACGAGCGTCTGATCACCCGCTTCGACTACGACGAGATGTTCGGCACCGTGCTCAACCGCTTCTGCCTGCAGGCGGTGATCGGCCACCCGCTGACCGTCTACGGGGAAGGCAACCAGACCCGCAGCTTCCTCAACATCCGCGACACGCTCGCCTGCGTCGAGATCGCGGTCGATAATCCGGCGAACGCCGGTGAATTCCGTGTCTTCAACCAGTTCACCGAGCAGTTCTCGGTGATCCAGCTGGCCGAGCTGGTGAAAGAGGCGGGGGAGCACCACGGGCTCGATGTCGAGGTTCAGCACTACGAGAACCCGCGGGTCGAGAAGGAAGAGCACTATTACAACGCGGTCAACTCGAATCTGATCGACCTCGGCCTCGAGCCGAAACTGCTGAAAGAGGAGCTGATCGAGTCGATCCTCGGCATCCTCGACCGCTACAAGGACCGCGCCGCCGAGGGCGCGATCGACCCCAGGACGCGCTGGAACCCGGGGAAGCCGGCCGCCGCTCAGGCGTAGATCCAGGCTCAGCCCACGCACACGCCGCTGGTAGCATCACCGGTTCGATGAGAGCTGCCGACGCATTGATGGAATCACTGAAGGCCGAGGGCGTGACGAACGTCTTCGGGATCCCCGGCGGGGCCAACCTGCCGATGTACGACGCGGTCGTGGACGCCGACTTCCGGCACGTCCAGACCCGCCACGAGCAGGGCGCCGGGCACGCCGCCGAGGGCTACGCCAGGGCCGGCGGCAAGGTCGGGGTCGCCTTCGCCACCTCCGGACCGGGGGCGACCAACCTGATCACGGCGATCGCCGACGCGATGCTCGACTCGGTCCCGACGGTCTTCATCACCGGCCAGGTGAAAACCGAGCTGATCGGCACCGACGGCTTTCAGGAGGCCGACATCCTCGGCGCGACGCTGCCCTTCGTCAAGCACTCCTTCCAGGTGACCGACGCGCGGCAGATCCCCGAGTACGTCCACGAGGCCTTCCACATCGCCTCGACCGGGCGCCCGGGGCCGGTGCTGCTCGACATCCCGCAGGACCTCTCGCGGGCCGAGATCGAGTACGAGCCGCGCACCGAGCCGGTCGACCTTCCCGGCTACAAGCCC
>DASZZB010000155.1:0-4838 GCA_035545115.1 Solirubrobacterales bacterium
AACTGCGAACGCCACGCGGGGCTGGGATGCGGTCGTGGCCAGGCGGGCCGCGGGGATCGGTCGCCTACCCCTGAAAGGTGACGAACCGCTCCTCGGTCAGCTCCTGGACGGCGAAGGCCGGGCCCTCGCGGGTGTTGCCGGAGTCCTTGACCCCGCCGTAGGGCATCTGGTCGGCGCGGAAGGCGGGGACTTCGTTGACCATGATGCCGCCGAACTCGAGCGTCCGGGCGGCCTCCAGGGCGCGGCCGAGGTCGGCGGTGAAGACCCCCGCCTGCAGGCCGAACCTCGAGTCGTTTGCCATCTCGAGGCCTTCGGCGAAGTCCTCGAAGGTGTCGATCGTGGCGACCGGGCCGAAGACCTCCTCGCACCAGACCTTGGCGTCTTTGGGAGCGCCGCGCAGGAGGGTCGGCGCCACGCAGCGGCCCTCGTCGACCAGCTCACCGCCGACGAGGAGCTCCGCGCCCGCCGCCACCGCCTCGTCGATCCACGACTTGACCCGGTCGCGGTCGTCAGAGGTGATCAGCGGGCCGACGTCGGTGTCCGGGTCGAGAGGGTCGCCGACCACCAGCCCCTCGATGTTCTTCACCAGCCGCGCGACGAAACGATCGGCGATCGCGGCGTGCAGGAGGATCCGCTGGATCGAGATGCAGACCTGCCCGGCGTAGGCGAAGGCGTGGATCTGCGTCTTGTCGGCGGCCGCCTCCCAGTCGCCGTCCTCGGCGACGATCAGCGGCGCGTTCGAGCCGAGCTCCAGGTTCACCTTCTTCTGGGCGGCCTTCGAGCGGATCCCCCAGCCGACCGGCGCCGAGCCGGTGAAGGTGATCGCGCCGACCAGATCGTGCTCGACGATCGTGTTGCCGACTTCCGAGCCCGAGCCGGGGACGACGTTCAGCCAGCCCTCCGGCAGGCCCGCCTCGCCGAGGATCTCGGCCAGCTTGAGCGCCGTGATCGGCGTCTGCCCGGCGGGCTTCAGGACCACGGCGTTGCCGGCGGCGATCGCCGGGCCGAGCTTGTGGGCGACCAGGTTGAGCGGGAAGTTGAAGGGGCTGATCGCGCCGACCACCCCGTAGGGGACCCGCAGCATCACACCGAGCTTGCCGACGCCGCCCGTGGAGGCCGCCATCGGCACCGTGCCGCCGGTCAGCTTGCGCGCCTCGACCGCGCTGAAGGTCAGCGTGTCGACACAGCGGTTCGCCTCGACCGTCGCCGCCTTCAGCGGCTTGCCCGCCTCGGCGGCGATCGTGCGGGCCAGGTCGTCGATCCGCTCGCCGACGAGGGCGGCGGCGCGGTCGAGCACCGCGGCACGCTCATGCTGGGGGAAGTCGGCGGTCTCGAAGGCGTGGTGGGCGGCCTCGATCGCCCGCACCGCGGTACTTGCGTCGCCCTGGGCGACGCGGCCGACGACGGTGCCGTCGTAGGGGCTCTCGACCTCCTGCCATCCGACCCCGTCGCTCCACTCGCCGGCGACGAGAAGCTTGTGATCGGCGGGTTTCACCATCTGCGTAGCCATTCGACCTCCGTCCCTCTCTCGGCCTGCCTGAACTCGACTCACCCAGCGTAGCGCCGGCGCGCAGCGGGCCTTGCACGCCGCGACTCGCTCGCGCCGCCGCTGTTGATGAGATGCACCCGTGGCCCGCCGCACCACCATCCCGCGCCTCGCCGCGCTGCTCGCGGCGCTGCTCTGCGCCTGTGGGGCGACGACGGCGAGCGCCCGCGCCCAGGTCAGCTGGGTGGTGCACGGGCACGGCTTCGGACACGGGGTCGGGATGAGCGCCTATGGCGCCTACGGCTACGCCCTGCACGGCAAGGGCTACAAGTTCATCCTCGGCCACTACTACCCGGGGACGAGCCTGGGGACGATCTCGGGGCCGAACCTCGTCCGCGTCCTCCTCGGCACCAGCTCCGGCGACGTCACCTTCTCCGAAGCGACCAGCGCCTGCCGCACCCGGCTCGCACCGGCCCGCACCTACGAGGCGCACCGGAGCGGCGGCACCGTCGTCCTGCGGACCTCGCACGGCAAGCCGCTGGCGCGCTGCGGCGCCACCCTGCGGGCGGCGGGGAAGGGGGTGATCGAGATCGACGGGCTCGGCCGCTATCGGGGTGCCCTCGAGACGATGGTGAACGAAGGCGGCGAACTGAACGTGGTCGACGCGCTCGCCGTCGACCAGTACGTGAAGGGCGTGATCCCGAACGAGTCGCCGCCCTCCTGGCCGATGGCCGAGCTGGAGGCGCAGGCGGTCGCCTCGCGCTCCTTCGCCCTCACCGCCGGCGTCGGCGGCGACGGCTTCGACCTCTACGCGGACACCCGCAGCCAGGTCTACAAAGGGCTCGAATCGGAGTACACGTCCTCCAACGCGGCCGAGGAAGCGACCGCGGGGCAGGTGCTGACGTACGAAGGGAAGATCGCCGAGACGCTCTTCTCGGCCTGCTCGGGCGGCAAGACGGAGAGCATGCAGAACGTCTTCGGCACCGCGGTCCCCTACCTGGTCGGCGTTCCCGACCCCTACGACGGGGTCTGCCCACTGCACGAATGGACGCTCGAACTTACCGGGCCGGAGATCAGCGAAAAGCTCGCCGGCCTGCTCGACGGGCGGCTGAAGAAGGTGGTGATCACGAAGACCGGCTACTCGCCGCGGATCATCGAAGCGAAGCTCTACGGGACCGAAGGGGTGACCACGGTGACCGGCGAACAGCTCGAGGTCGCCTTGGGCGCCTACTCGACCTGGATGACCTTCGAAAAGGTCGTCGAATAGGAGCGCGCTAGCCTCGGCTCATGAGGATCTTCCTGGCCGGGGCGAGCGGTGTGATCGGGAGGCGGCTGACGCCGCTGCTGGTCGGGGCCGGCCACGAGGTCACGGGGACGACGCGCTCGGCCGAGAAGGCGGAGCTGGTGCGGGGGCTCGGCGCCGAATCGGTCGTGATCGACGTCTACGACGCCGAGGCGCTGCGCCGCGCGGTCGTCGACTTCGCCCCCGAGCTGGTCATGCACCAGCTGACCGACCTGCCCGACGATGCCGCCGAGATCCCCGCTCGGGCAGCGGGCAACGCGCGGATCCGCGACGAGGGCACCGCCAATCTGATCGCCGCGGTGCGGGCCGCGGGCGCGGCGCGCTTCCTCGCCCAGAGCATCGCCTGGATCCCGGAGGGCGGCGCCGAGTCCCGGGAGCGCCACGAGTCCCAGGTCCTCGGCGTCGGCGGCGTCGTACTGCGCTACGGCCGGCTCTATGGCCCGGGGACCTATTACGAGGACGAGCCGCCCGACCCGCCGCGGGTCGAGGTCGAGGAGGCGGCGCGGCGCACCGTCGACCTTCTCGACGCGCCGACCGGGATCGTCGAGATCGTCGAGTGACCGGCCGGGCGTGGAGACTTACTCGGTCATAGACCGAGTTTCCCTCCACACCTAGACCCTGATCGTGATCACATCGCCGTCGGCAACCAGGTAGTCGCGCCCCTCGACCCGTAGCAGCCCTTTCTCCCGCGCCGCGACGTAGCCGCCGCACTCGACCAGCTGCGCCCAGCCGATCGCCTCGGCCTTGACGAACGCTTCCATGATCTCGGTGTGGATCGTCCCCGCCGCCTCGAGCGCCGTCGCGCCGCGGTGGAGCGGCCGCGCCACCGCCTCCTTGTCCTCGCCGGCGGTGAAGAAGGTGATCAGCTCGAGCAGGTCGTAGGCGGCGCGGACGAGGCGCGCCAGGCCTGAGCCCTCGACCCCGTAGGACTCGCGCATCTCGGCGGCTTCGGAGGGGTCGAGCTCGGCCAGCTCGCCCTCGATCCGGGCGCTCACCGCGACCGCCCCGGCGTCCACCGAGTTGGCGTGGGCGGCGACCGGCTCGGGGACCTCGGAGGTCTCCTCGTCGACGTTGGCGACGTAGAGGATCGGCTTCGTGGTCAGCGCGCCGAGGTTGCGGGCGGCTTCGGGGGCGGCGTCGGGAACCGGCACCGAGCGCGCCGGCCTGCCCGCCGCCAGCGCCGTCTGCACCTCCCCCAGCCAGGCCTGCTCGGCGATCGCCTCCTTGTCGCCGGACTTGGCCTGCTTGCCGACCCGGCCGATCCGGCGCTCGACCTGCTCGTAGTCGGCGAGGATCAGCTCGGTCTCGATCGTCTCGATGTCGGCGACCGGGTCGACCCGCCCGTCGGGATGGACGACGCCGGCGTCCTCGTGGCAGCGGACGACGTGGCAGATCGCGTCGGTCTCGCGGATCGAGGCGAGGAACTGGTTGCCGAGCCCCTCCCCCTCGCTGGCGCCCTTGACCAGCCCGGCGATGTCGTGGAAGTCGATCGTCGCCGGGACGAGCTCCGAGCTGTTCACGGTCTTCGCCACCGCCTCAAGCCGTTCGTCGGGGACCTGGGCGACGGCGACGTTCGGCTCGATCGTCGTGAACGGGTAGTTGCCGATCTGCGCACCGCCCGAGGTGAGCGCATTGAAGAGGGTCGACTTGCCCGCGTTCGGCAGCCCGACGATCCCGACCTTCATCGGAGCGCCTCCGGGGCGGGAGCCGGCGAGGGCGAAGGCAGCGGCACCGCCAGCCCGAGCCCGAGCCCGAGCAGCACGCCGACCGCGACGTCGGAGGGGTAGTGCATACCCAGGTAGGGACGCCCGGCGGCCAGCGCCGCGGCGGGGACGAAGGCGATCGCGGCGCGGCGGTCGACCCGGGTCATCGCGGTGGCGACGGCGAAGGAGGAGGTCGAGTGCGCCGAGGGGAAGCTCAGCGAGCTGGGGGCGCCGCCCAGCGGGGGCAGGCCCGCGAGCACCGGGCGGGGCCGCCTGACGATCAGCTTGACCCCGTAGTTCAGCCCGATCGCGGCCGGGCCGAGCGCCGCGCAGGCGGCCCAGGCGC
>DASZZB010000156.1:0-16212 GCA_035545115.1 Solirubrobacterales bacterium
GGCGGCGCGGTCCGCCTCACCCGCAACCCGATCCGCCTCTCCGACTCCCCCGCCACCTACCGGACCGCGCCGCCGCCCCTGCCGGACGCGTAGCTGTGGAGTTTTGCTCTCGCATAGAGAGAGCAAAACTCCACAAGCGACCTCAGGCGGCGCGCTTCTCGGCCTCGTCGCGCAGCGCCGGCAGGACGTCGGCGGCGAACTCGTCGAGGAAGCGCCTCTGATCGTCGCCGGGGGCGTGCAGGATCAGGTCTTCGAAGCCGAGGTCGACGTAGGGCATGATCTTCTCGATCACCTCGTCGGGGTCGGCGGAGACGATGAAGCGGTCGTGCGCCTTGTGGGCGTTCTCGTCGGCCACCCGTTCCATCTCGACCGGGTCGTCGATCCCCGCTTTCTGCTCGTGGGACAGTCCCAGCGCCGACCAGATCTTGCAGGCCTCGAGCGCCGCGTCGGCTTTCCGGTCATAGGAGACCTTGATCTCGATCATCTTGCGGATCCCGCCCGGGTCCCGCCCGGCTTTCTCGGCCCCCTCGGCGAGGTTCGCCATCAGCTCGCGGTAGAGGTCGGGGTCTTTGCCGCTGGTCGAGATGAAGCCGTCGCCGCGCCGCCCCGCCAGCTTCGCCGCCAAGGGCCCGGAGGCGGCGATGAAGATCGGCACCGGCTCCTCCGGCCTGTCGTAGACCGTCGCCCGCCGCGCCTCGTAGTACTCGCCCTCGAAGTCGACCCGCTCCTCGCGCCAGAGCCGCTCGATCAGCGTCACCGCCTCGGCGAGGCGCCGGCGCCGCTCTTTCGCGCCCGGGAACTCGCCGCCGGTGGCGGGGGTCTCGTTCAGCGACTCGCCCGTCCCGACCCCGAGGAAGACCCGTCCCGGGGCGAGCGCGCCGAGCGTGCCGAAGGCCTGGGCGATGATCGACGGGTTGTAGCGGAGGGTCGGGGTGAGGACGCTCGTCCCGATCGCGACCCGCTCGGTCCGGGCGGCGAGGGCGCCGAGCCAGACCAAGGCGTTGGGGGCGTGGCCGCCCTGGTGGCGCCAGGGCTGGAAGTGGTCGGAGACGGCGACGACGTCGAGGCCGGTGCGCTCCGCCTCGACCGCGAAGTCGAGCAGCTCGCGCGGGCCGAACTGCTCGGCCGACGCCTTGTAGCCGATCCGGACCGCCATCAGCGGAACGCGCCGATCCCGGTCAGCGCTTCGCCGAGCACGAGGGCGTGGACGTCCGCGGTCCCCTCGTAGGTGACCACCGACTCGAGGTTGTTCATGTGGCGGATCACCGGATACTCGAGCGTGACGCCGTTGGCGCCGAGCACCTGGCGCGCCGCGCGGGCCACCTCGAGCGCCGCGTCGACGTTGGCGAGCTTGCCCATCGAGACCTGCTCGGGGCGCAGCGTCCCCTCGTCCTTCATCCGGCCGAGGTGGAGGGCGAGCAGGGTCGCGCGATTCACCTCGACCGCCATCTGGGCGAGCTTGCGCTGCTGGATCTGGAAGCCGGCGATCGGCCGGTCGAACTGGGTGCGCTCGAGCGCGTAGGAGAGCGCCGCTTCGTAGCAGGCGCGGGCGGCGCCGGTCGCCCCCCAGACGATCCCGTAGCGCGCCTCGTTCAGGCAGCTGAGCGGGCCGCGCAGGCCGCGCGCCTCGGGCAGCCGCGCCGAGTCCGGCAGGCGTACCTCGTCGAGCAGCAGCTCCGAGGTGACCGAGGCCCGCAGGCTGAGCTTCTTGTGGATGTCCTGGGTGGTGAAGCCGGGGGTGCCGGCGGGGACGAGGAAGCCGCGCACGCCCTCGTCGGTCTGCGCCCAGACGACCGCCACCGCGGCGACCGAGCCGTTGGTGATCCACATCTTCTGGCCGGAGATGACCCAGTCGTCGCCGTCGCGGCGCGCGTGGGTCCGCATCGAGCCCGGGTCGGAGCCCGAGTCGGGCTCGGTCAGGCCGAAGCAGCCGATCGCCTCGCCCGCCGCCATCCGCGGCAGCCACTCCTCCTTCTGCTCCTCCGATCCCCAGCGCCAGATCGCGAACATCGCCAGCGAGCCCTGCACCGAGACGAGGCTGCGGATGCCCGAGTCGCCCGCCTCGAGCTCCATGCAGGCGAGCCCGTAGGCGGTGCCCGAGGCGCCCGCGCAGCCGTAGCCCTCGAGGTGCATGCCGAGCACACCCAACCCGCCCAGTTCGCGGGCCAGCTCCCGGACGGGGACCGCGCCGGCCTCGAACCAGTCGCCGACCTCCGGCACCACCTTGTCGCGGACGAAGGCGCGGACGGTGTCACGGATGTCGCGCTCCTCGTCGGAGAGCGCGCGGTCGACCGCCAGGAAGTCCTCGGCCCGGGGCTTCTCGGTCGGCATGTCGGCGAGGATAGCCAGATCAGGCTGCGGCGCGGTCGCGCCGGTACTCGTAGAAGCCGCGCCCCGCCTTGCGGCCGATCCGGCCCGAGGCGACCATCCGCTTGATCAGCGGCGGCGGCGCGTACTCGGTCCGCTTGAACTCCTCGTAGAGCGAGTCGCAGACGCTGTAGAGGACGTCGAGGCCGATGAAGTCGGCGAGCGTCAGCGGACCCATCGGGTGGCCGCAGCCCAGCTTCATCCCCTCGTCGATGTCGGCGGCGGTGGCGAAGCCCTCTTCGTACATCCGCACCGCCGCCATCAGGTAGGGGACGAGCAGCATGTTGACGATGAAGCCGGAGCGGTCCTTGGTGACGATCGCCCGCTTGCCGATCCGCTCGGCGAAGGCCTGCGCGCTCGCCACGGTCTGCTCGGAGGTGTCGAGGGCGACGACGATCTCGACCAGGCGCATCACCGGCACCGGGCTGAAGAAGTGGAGGCCGAGGACCCGCTCCGGACGCGCGATGCCGGCGGCGAGCTGGGCGATCGGGATCGAGGAGGTATTGGAGGCGATCAGCGCCTCGTCGGCGACGATGCCCGCGACCTGGGCGAGGATGTTCGCCTTCAGCTCGGCGTTCTCGGGCACCGCCTCGACCACCAGGTCGGCCGCGGCGATGTCCTCGAGCCGGTCGCTGTAGGTGATGCGATTGAGGATCTCGGCGGCCTCGGCCTCGTCTACTTTCCCGCGCTCGATCGCGTGGGAGATCGAGGCCTCGATCCGCCTACGGGCGGCATCGATCGCGGCGGCGTCGACGTCCCGGACGATCACCGGCAGGCCCGCCCGGGCCACCGACTCGGCGATTCCCGAGCCCATCAGCCCGCCTCCCAGGACGGCGACTTCCTCGATTCCCATCTGCGCTCCTCAAGCTAGGCGGTGTACAGATAGTAGGAATACATCCTTTATCCCGATCCGGCAAACCCGACACCCCCCGAACGGAGGTCGTGGAAGACGAAGCCGTCGCGCTCGACCGTCTCGCCGTGCTCGAAGGCGACCGGGGCGGAGAGGATCGGCCCGGCCGAGACGAAGGTGTGGAACTCGCCGTTCTCGCCGCACGGGTCGACCCCCGCGGGGAGGTCGCGGAGCAGGTCGGCGTCGAAGCGGCGGCCGGCGAAGGAGCGGTCGAGCCGCGAGGGGTCGACGCAGACCAGCGTCGCCTCGAAGCCGGCGGCGACGAAGCGCTCGGCGAGCGCCGCGGTGTCGCGTCCCCAGACCGGGAAGGTCGCGGTGCGGCCGATCGCCGCGAGCCGCTCCTCGCGGTAGGCGCGGATGTCGGCGAGGAAGAGGTCGGCGAAGGCGAAGGTCTCGACCTCGGCCAACGGCGGCGAGGCGAGCGCCGCCGCCATCCGCTCCTCGTAGAGCTCGTTCGGGCACTCGGCGGGGATCGGGACCTCGACCAGCGGTAGGCCGACCGCCGCGGCCTGGGTGAGCAAAAGCTCGCGCCGCACGCCGTGGATGCTGATCCGTTCGTGGTCCTCGTTGATCGTCGTCAGCAGCGCCGCCGGCTCCCTCCCCTCCTCGCGCATCGTCCACAGCGCCAGCGCCGAGTCCTTGCCGCCGCTCCAGGAGAGCACGACGTCGCTCATGCCGTGAACTCCGCCAGGTAGTCGAGCCCGGCGATCGCCCGCGAGCCGTACCAGGAGGTCATCTCGCCGTCGATCAGGGAGACCTTCGCCGCCGGCACGAGCTCCTCGACCTCGGCGACGTGGCGCTGCTTGAAGTGAAAGGGCTCAGAGCTCAGCAGCACGCGATCCACAGCCGCGAAATCGGCGAGATCGACCGGCGGGTAGCGCTCGCTCGCGGTCGTGGGCACGGTCCGCCAGCCGAAGAGGGCGAGGGTCTGGGCGATGTAGGTGTCGGGGGCGACCGTCATCCAGGGGTCCCGCCAGATCAGGTAGAGGACGTCGCGCGGCTCGCCGACGCTCGCCGCGGCGCGCTCGTAGGCGCGCTCGAAACGCTCGCACAACTCCTCCGCCTCGTGCTCGCGCCCGAACTCCGCCCCCATCTGCCGGTACAGCTCGAGGTTGTCGCGCGGCGCCTGCGGATGGGTCACCACCACATGCGGGACGAACCCGGCGAGCGCCTCGGCGTCCTCCTTGCGGTTCTCGTCGACGTTGACGACGACGTGGGTCGGCGCCAGCTCCCGCACCCGGTCCAGCTTGACGTCCTTCGTCCCCCCCACCTTCGGGATCTGACGCACCGTCTCCCAGGGGTGGATGCAGAAGCCGGTCCGCCCGACCAGCTGCCCGGCCAGGCCGAGGTCGCAGAGCAGCTCGGTGATGCTGGGGACGAGGGAGACGATGCGGGGCTCGTCGGCCGGCACTACATGTTGCGCCGGTACTCGCCGCCGACCTCGTAGAGGGCGCCGGAGATCTGGCCGAGCGAGGCGACCTTGACCGCGTCCATCAGCGCCTCGAAGACGTTGCCGCGCGCCCGCGCGACATCGCGCAGCCGCCCCAGCACGGCGTCGCGGCGATCGGCGCCGAGCGCCTGGAAGGCGCGCACCGAGGCGATCTGGTCGTCCTTCTCCTCGTCGGTCGAGCGCATCAGCTCGAGCGAGTCGGTCCGCTCGCCCTGCCCCTCCTCGGGCAGGAAGGTGTTGACGCCGATCAGCGGCAGCGAGCCGTCGTGCTTGCGCCGCTCGTAGTACATCGACTCTTCCTGGATGCGACCGCGCTGGTACATCGTGTCCATCGCGCCGAGCACGCCGCCGCGCTCGGAGATCCGCTCGAACTCCTCGTAGACGGCGGCCTCGACCAGATCGGTCAGCGCCTCGATCGCGAACGAGCCCTGCCACGGGTTCTCGGTGAAGTTGAGGCCGAGCTCGCGGTTGATGATCAGCTGGATCGCGACGGCGCGGCGCACCGACTCCTCGGTCGGCGTGGTGATCGCCTCGTCGTAGGCGTTGGTGTGGAGGCTGTTGCAGTTGTCGAAGATCGCGTAGAGCGCCTGCAGCGTGGTGCGGATGTCGTTGAAGCTGATCTCCTGCGCGTGCAGGCTGCGGCCGCTCGTCTGGACGTGGTACTTGAGCATCTGGCTGCGCTCCGAGGCGCCGTAGCGCTCGCGCATCGCCCGCGCCCAGATCCGCCGCGCCACCCGCCCGATCACCGCGTACTCGGGATCCATCCCGTTGGAGAAGAAGAAGCTCAGGTTGGGCGCGAAGGAGTCGATCTCCATCCCCCGCGCCAGGTAGTACTCGACGATCGTGAAGCCGTTGGCGAGGGTGAAGGCGAGCTGCGAGATCGGGTTCGCCCCGGCCTCGGCGATGTGGTAGCCGCTGATCGAGACGCTGTAGAAGTTCCGCACCCCCTCGGCGACGAACGATTCCTGCACGTCGCCCATCATCTTCAGCGCGAACTCGGTCGAGAAGATGCAGGTGTTCTGCGCCTGGTCCTCCTTGAGGATGTCGGCCTGGACGGTGCCGCGGACTTTGCGCAGGGTCTCGGCCCTGATCCGCGCGTAGGTGTCGGCATCGACGACGTCGGCGCCGGAGACGCCGAGCAGGCCGAGCCCGAGGCCGTCGTTGCCGGGCGGCAGCTCGCCCTTGTAGCGGGGGCGGGGGCGGTCGCCGAAGATCTCGTCGAGGCGCTTCTCGGTCTCCGCCCAGCGGCCGCTCTCCCTCAGGTGGCGTTCGACCTGCTGGTCGATCGCGGCGTTCATGAAGAAGGCGAGGACGATCGGCGCCGGGCCGTTGATCGTCATCGAGACCGAGGTGGTCGGCGCGCAGAGGTCGAAGCCCGAGTAGAGCTTCTTCGCGTCATCGAGGGTGGCGATCGAGACACCCGAGTTGCCGACCTTGCCGTAGATGTCGGGGCGCTCGTCGGGATCCTCGCCGTAGAGGGTGACCGAGTCGAAGGCGGTCGAGAGGCGCGCCGCGGGCTGTCCCTGCGAGAGGTAATGGAAGCGGCGGTTGGTGCGCTCCGGCGAACCCTCGCCGGCGAACATCCGGGTCGGGTCCTCACCCTCGCGGCGGTAGGGGAAGACGCCGCCGGTGTAGGGATAGGAGCCGGGCAGGTTCTCCTTCATCAGGAAGCGCAGCCGGTCCCCCCAGCCGTCGAGATTGGGCGGCGCGATCTTCGGGATCTGCTCGTGGCTGAGCGATTCGCGGTAGTTCGGTCCGGTGATCTCCTTCCCCCGCACCTCGTAGCTGAAGCTCTCGGCGGTGATGCCGGCGATCCGCTCGTCCCAGGTCTCGAGCAGCTCGAGCGCCTCGGGGCCGAGCTCCTTGCGCGTCGCCTCGTAGGTCTGCTTCAGCTCCTCGTTCTCGCCGAGGATCTTCAGCGCCGCGTCCAGGTGCTGGAGGCGGGCGGCGACCTCCGCCAGCCGCTCGACCTCGGCGTTGATGCCGCGGCCCTGCTCGGCGATCTCGGCCAGGTAGCGGACCCGCTGCCCGGGGATCAGCGCGTTGCCGCGCGGCTCGTGCTCGATCGGGTCGAGGCCCGGGTCCCAGCGCGACCCGTCGGCGGCCCCGGCGTGCTCGGCGAGCGCCCGGCACAGCGCGACGAACATCCAGGTGACGCCGGGGTCGGCGAACTGGCTGGCGATCGTCGGGTAGACCGGCACCTCGTCCTCGGCCAGCTCGAAGGCGGCGCGGTTGCGGCGCCACTGTTTGCGCACGTCGCGCAGGGCGTCGGCGGCGCCCTGCTTGTCGAACTTGTTGATCACGACGATCTCGGCGAGGTCGAGCATGTCGATCTTCTCCAGCTGGCTGGCGGCGCCGAACTCGCTGGTCATCACGTAGATCGGCAGGTCGACCAGGTCGACGATCTCCGAGTCCGACTGGCCGATGCCGGCGGTCTCGACGATCACCAGGTCGAACTCGGTGGCGCGCAGGAAGGCGACCGCGTCGGCGAGCACGGCGCTGGTCGAGAGGTTCTGCCGGCGGGTCGCCATCGAGCGCATGTAGAGCTGCTGGTGGCGGAGGCTGTTCATCCGGATCCGGTCGCCGAGCAGGGCGCCGCCGGTGCGGCGGCGGGTCGGGTCGACGGCGAGCACGGCGACCCGCAGGTCGGGCAGGTGCTGGACGAAGCGCGAGAGCAGCTCGTCGGTGACGGTGCTCTTGCCGGCGCCGCCGGTGCCGGTGACGCCGACCACCGGCACCCCCGCGCCCTTCACCGTCCACTCGGCGCGCAGCCGCTCGAGGTCGTCCTCGCCGAAGGCGCCGTCCTCGAGCGCCGAGAGCATCCGGGCGACGCCGAGGTCGTCGCTACGCGACTCGTCGGGGGGCGGCGGGATGACCCGCTTGGCGGTGGCGCGCTCGACCAGGTCGTCGATCATCCCGACCAGGCCCAGCGACATGCCGTCGTCGGGGTGGTAGATCCGCTCGACCCCGAACGCCTCCAGGTCGGCGATCTCCTGCGGCGTGATCGTCCCGCCGCCGCCGCCGAAGACGCGGATGTGGTCGGCGCCGGCGTCGCGCAGCATCTCGACCGCGTAGCGGAAGTACTCGGTGTGGCCACCCTGGTAGGAGCTGATCGCGATCGCGTCGGCGTCCTCCTGGATCGCGGCGCGGACGACGTCGCGGACGCTGCGGTTGTGGCCGAGGTGGACGACCTCGGCACCGGAGTCCTGGATCAGCCGCCGCATCACGTTGATCGCCGCGTCGTGGCCGTCGAAGAGCGAGGCGGCGGTGACGAAGCGCAGCGGCGGCCGGTCGGCGCCCTCGGCGCGCACCGCCGACTCCCTGTTCGTGAGCGTGGTCATCTTCCCGATTTAGGAGGGTAACAGATAGTAGGAATGTAGACTATTTGAGATGGCCCTGCGCTTGCGGTCGTCCTGATCCACCTATAGCGCCGGTCAGGTCGACCGCGGCGAGGCCTGGATGGTAGATCCCCGGGACTCCGGGGGGACGGATGAGGGGTGGGCGTCCTGGCGGGACGGAGGGGACGCGGTCGTGACGGAGATGCGGGGAACCTCGCGGGTGACGTGAGGAAGGAGTCGTGAAGTCCACGATTCCTCCACGGTCACGAAGATGCAACCGACTTTGACCCTGCCATGGCAGGGTCAAAGTCGACAGCGCGATCGGCCCACCCCCCCCCTCCCCTCCCCTCCCCCCGGCGTTCGCAGTTACCTGCGCATACCGAAGCTTTCTGCGAACGCCGGGGGCGCAGCGGCGGGCACCCGCCCGTGGGATCGATCCTCTAGTCGGGGAAGTCCCCCGCCGACACGCGCAGCACGCGCAGAAGCCTGGCGAGCTCCTCCAGCTGGTCGGCGGCGAGCGGCTCGGTGGCGAAGCCCGCCTCGTTCAGCACCGTGGTCGCCCGCTCGGCGACCTCGCGGCCCGCCGGGGCGATCTCGGCGAGGACGGCGCGGCGGTCGGATTCGTGCGGCACCCGCCGCACCAGGCCCAGCTTCTCGAGGCCGTCGATCGTGTTGGTGACGCTGGTCCGGTGCACCTGCAGCCGCTCGCCGATCTTGCCCAGCGGCAGCGAGCCGCGCCGCGAGAGGTGGAGCAGCATCAGCGCCTCGTAGCGCGGGAAGGTGAGGCCGAAAGGCTCGAGCAGCTCGTTCAGCCGCGCGATCAGGATCTGGTGGACCCGCATGATCGAGGTGACGGCGACCATCTCGGTGGCGGCCGCGCCGGACCAGCGCTCCTCCCAATGGCGGCGCGCCTCGTCGATCGGGTCGAAGGACAGCGAAGGTTGCGGCATGCGGCCGGAGTGTTACAGGGCCGCGGGCTAGATTGAGCCGATGAGCGACCCCGCCGCTTCCGATCCCGCCGTCGACCGCCGCACCCCGGCGGTCGAGAGCGACATCGCCTTCCCCCGGCTCGACGAGGCGCAGATCGCGACGATGGCCGCCGCCGGCCGCACCGCGCCCCTCGTCCCCGGCCAGGTGCTGGCCTCCCCCGGCGACCTCGACTACGAGCTGGTCGTCGTCCTCAGCGGCGGCATCGAGGTCCTCGACGGGGCGGGCACCGAGCGCGAGAGCGTCCTCGTCACCTACGGCCCGCGCCAGTTCGCCGGCGAGCTCAACCTGATCACGCTCGAACCGGCGCTGCTCACCACCCGCGCCGGCGCGGCGGGCGAGGCGGTCTTCGTCAGCCGCGAGGCGCTGCGCACGGTGATCGGCCGCGACGCGCAGCTCGGCGACCTGATCATCAACGCGCTGGTCGCCCGTCGCGCGACGATCATCGAGTCCGACGCCGGGGCGCGGCTGATCGGCTCCGGCAGCGATCCCGCCACCCGGCAGCTGCGCGAGTTCCTGACCCGCAACCGGGTCCCCCACCGCTTCGTCGACCTCGACGGCGCCGAGCTGGCGAAGTCGCCGATCGACGGCCGCCGGCTCGCCGCCGAAGACCTGCCGCTGCTCGCCACCGGCAAGGAGGTCCTGACGGCGCCGACGATCCTCGAGGCGGCGACGGCGCTCAACCTGCGCGCCCCGAACAAGACCGCGAAGGTGGCGTGGGACTGCCTGATCGTCGGCGGCGGCCCGAGCGGCCTCGGCGCCGCCGTCTACGCCGCCACCGAGGGGCTCTCGACGATCCTGGTCGACGCGGTCGCGCTCGGCGGCCAGGCGAGCACCTCCTCGCGGATCGAGAACTACCTCGGCTTCCCGGCGGGCGTCTCCGGCGCCGACCTCGCCGAGCGGGCGATCGCCCAAGCGCGGCGCTTCGGGCTGCGGACCGCCGTGCCGGAGCGGGCCGAGCGGCTGCGCACCGAGGACGGCCGCTACGTGGTCGAGCTCGACAGCGGCGACGAGCTGGCGGCGCGCACCGTCGTGCTGGCGACCGGGGCCAGCTATCGCCGGCTGCCGGTGGACGGGTGCGAGCGGCTGAACGGGGCCGGCGTCTTCTACGCCGCGACGCTGGTCGAGGCGCGGATGTGCGGCAGCGGGGCGGTCGCGGTGGTCGGCGGCGGCAACTCGGCGGGGCAGGCGGCGATCTTCCTCTCCGGCACCGCCGAGCGGGTCTCGCTGCTCCTGCGCGGCGGCGAGCTCGGCGCCTCGATGTCGAACTACCTGGTCGAGCAGATCGAGGCGATCGAGAACATCGACGTCCTCCTCCACACCGAGGTCCGCGAGACCCGCGGCGACCGGGCGCTCACCGGGATCGTGATCGAGGACAACCGCGGCCGCGAGCGGCGCGAGATCGACCTCGGCGGCCTCTTCGTCTTCATCGGCGCCGAGCCCTGCACCGAGTGGCTGGACGGCGCCCTGGCCAAGGACGACGACGGCTTCCTGCTCACCGGCGACGCGGTCGAGGTCGCCCACCTCGACGCCGACACCGGCCTCGGCGGCCGCCCGGCGATGCCGCTGGAGACCAGCCTGCCCGGCGTCTTCGCGGTCGGCGACGGCCGCTCCGGCTCGATCAAGCGGGTCGCCTCGGCGGTCGGCGAGGGCTCGATGGCGGTGCGCCTGATCCACCAGTACCTGGCGCTGCAGCGCCAGACCCCGTCAGAGCGGACGACGGGTCTCGAACCCGCGACCTCAAGCTTGGGAAGCTTGCGCTCTACCAACTGAGCTACGTCCGCGCTGCGGCGATTCTAGGCGAGCGGCCGGGGGCGGCCCTCCCCGCCTCAGTTGTCGGTCGAGCGGACGAATTCGCCGGGCGGCTGGGAGAACCAGTCCTTGTATGCCTGTTCCTGGACCGGCTGGAGCGCGGCGGGCAGCGGCTGCTGGATCTGATCGGCCATCGCCCGGTCGAGCAGCTTGTCGAGCCGGCGCACGAGCGCCTTGTCGGCGGGGCTGGTGCCGCGGTTCCGATGGATGTTGTCGATCTCCAGACGGCCGCGCTTCGTCTCGTAGTTGTAGGCCTCGTACTGGACCGGGCGCGACTCGTCGATTTCGACCGTCCCTTCCTTCCAGAAGGCGTAACGGGCGAGCTTGCCGTGCGGCGTGCGCACGCCGGTGATGTGGAAGGGCGCCGGTTTGGCCTGCTGGGGACTCGGCACCGCCGGGCTGGTGCCGGGCTCGTCGGTCGCGTGGGCGATGTAGGGCCGCCCCTTGGCGTGCGGATGGCGGAGGATCGCGGCGATGTCGGCACGGCCGGCGATCTGCGCGTAGCGCGAGTCGCCGCGCCAGGCGTCGCTGCCGGTCGCCAAGGTCAGCATCAGCGCCGCCAGGTCGACGCTCTCGACCAGCTGGTCGCGCATCACCTTCGTCGCCTTCGTCCATCTGCCGGTCGGGTCCTTGACGATCAGCGGCACCCGCACGCCCTCGTCGTAGAAGGCGAAGCCCTTGCCGCGCATCCCGTGGGCGCCGCCGTACTCGCCGTGGTCGGAGGTGAAGACGACGATCGTGTTTTCGGCGAAGGGCGAGTTGGCGAGCGCGGCGAGCACGCGGTTGATCTGGATGTCGACCAGGTGCTGGACCAGGAGATAGGTGTCGAGCAGCTTGGTCCAGAGCCGCGGCGTGTGCCGGTTGGTCGGCACCTCGCCGAAGAGCTCGTTGGCGATCTGTTGGGCGCGGCGCTGCATTTCGGGCTTCTGCCGGAGCGCCCGGCCCTGGGCGGTCTCGAAGTTGATCGGGAGGCGCTGGTAGACGCTCCGCGGGTTCGCCTCGCCCTCCACCCCGCGGGTGAAGCGCGGGTACCAGGCGATGTCGTGGGGGTTGACGAAGCTGACCGTCGCCGCCCATGGGTTGCCGTTCGCGGGGCGCGTGCCGAGCCAGTTGACGAACTGACCGCGGATCAGCGGGTCCATTTCCAGGCCCTGGCCGGCGCCGCCGTTCGGCGACGGGCAGGTGCCCAGCCCCGGCCAGTCGGCGGTGAACCCGTACTTCTCGTACGGTTCGGGCTCGCAGTTGCCGTTCTGTTCGCCCGACATGTGCCACTTGCCGAACCAGAAGGTTTCGTAGCCCTGCTGCCGCAGCATCGTCCCGAAGGTCGGGAAGCCGGGATTGAGGTCGGTCGGCGGGGTCGTCGCGAAGATGCCGGTCTGGTGGGTGTAGAGGCCCGTGGCCTGCGTCGTGCGCGACGGCGTGCAGTCGTTCGAGGAGCTGAAGTAGTTCGAGAAGCAGACCCCTTCGCCGGCCAGTTTGGTGACCGTCGGCATCGTCCGCCGCTGCAGCCGCGGCGGCATGTACACCCAGGGCGTCCGCATCTGGTCGACCATCACGAAGAGGATGTTCATGCCCGCGGGTGGGGCGGAGGCGGCACGGGCGGCGCCGGTCAGCAGCCGAGGGGCGGCGGCGAGGCTTCCGGCGGCGACTCCGGCCTTCGCGGCGTTGGTGAGAAACGTGCGGCGAGTCTGACCGTTCGGCTGTTCTGCGGGCACTTGAGCCTCCCCGGGATCCGATTGCAGTACACGATCCGGTCACCCGGACCGACGGCGATCTTTACATAAAGATCCGTGACGATGATCGCCACGCGACAGCTCCTCCGTCCACATCTCCAATCGGTCGCGGCCAGAAAGGCACCATGTCCAAACTCAAGAAGTTGTTTTCCTTCTCCGATGCGGTCGCCCTGTTGGCGCTCTTCTTCGCCCTCGGCGGGACGGTCTACGCCGCCACGGGGAAGATCGACGGCGCGCAGATCAAGCCCAGGTCGGTCCCGGGGAATCGGCTGAAGGCGAAGGCCGTGGGGACCGCCGAGATCAAGAAGGGCGCGATCGGGAGCGCCCAGATCAAGGCCGGCTCGATCACCGCGGGCAAGGTCAGGTCCGGCTCCCTGACCGCGGCCCAGATCGACCAGACCACCCTGACCGGGATCAGCGCCGCCAACCTCCACGCCGTCCAGTACGTGAGCGTCTCGGTCGGGCTCGTCAAAGGAGCCTCGACCGGCACCAGCGGGACGGCGAACTGCCCGACCGGCATGAAGGTGATCGGCGGCGGCGCGACCACGAGCAACGGCACCTACGCCTCGATCTTCGAATCCGCGCCGAGCGGCGATCGGAACGGCTGGTATGCCGCCGGCTACGCGGGGACGACCGGCGTCGACATGACGATCACCGCGATCTGCACCGCGGTCGCCGCGCCCACCGGCTGACGATCACCTCGTCTGCCGCGGTGTCTACTGCGGCCAGACGAAGTGGCCGAGGAAGAAGGCGATCACGAAGACGACCAGAAGGACCTGCGAGATCAGGAAGAGGCCGACGCCGATCCAGAAGCCGAGGCCGATTTTCTGTTCGAGGTTCACGCGGGGCGAGTTTATAGCTTGAACCGGCCCTTAGCCGCTTTACGTAATCTCCGAGGTCGTGCGCCTCCGCTCCGTGATCGCAGTCCTCGTCGCCGTCGCCATCGTCGCCTTCCTCGTCTACGGCCTGGCCCGGAAAGGGAGCTCGCGCCTCGCGGTGGGGGAAACGGCGCCCTCGCCGACCCTGCCCAAGCTGGGCGAACCGGGCAGCGGCTCGCTGAAGGAATACCGCGGCAAGTGGGTGCTGGTGAACTTCTGGGCCTCCTGGTGCGAACCGTGCCGCGAGGAGGCGCCGGCGCTGACCGAGTTCCAGCGCGAACACGGCGGCAAGGGCTTCACCGTGGTCGGTATCGACACCCAGGACATCAGCGACGACGGCCTCGAGTTCGCGAAGGAATTCAAGCTCTCCTACCCGTTGCTGCACGACGGCAACGGCGACGACGGGCACGAATTCGGCACGACCGGCGTGCCCGAGAACTATCTGCTCGAACCGGACGGCAAGCTCGCCTGGGACGCGGCCGGCCCGGTCGACGCGAAGATCCTCGAGGAACAGGTGGCGCCGCTCCTGCCGCCGCCGGGAAAGGAATCGTGAGGGGGCGGCCTCGGCTCGGCCGGTCGGCGACGGCGCTCGCCGTCCTGGCGGCGCTCGCCGTCCTCCTCCTCCCCACCGCCGCCGGCGCGGCGAGCGCGCTCCGCAGCGAGCTGAACGAAATCGAGGCGGAAGTGATGTGCCCGGTCTGCGGCACGCTGCTCGAGCTGGCCGAATCGCCGCAGGCGACGCGCGAGAAGGCCTTCGTCGAAAAGCTGGTCAAGCGGGGCGAGAGCAAGGAGGAGATCAAGGAAGCGCTGGTCGCCCAGTACGGCGAGGCGGTGCTGGCCGAACCGCAGGGCAGCGGCTTCAGCCTCTCCGCCTACGTGGTGCCGATCATCGCCTTCGTCGTCGCCGTCGTGCTGCTCGCCCTCGCGGTCTGGCGCTGGCGCCGCGCCGCGGGCTCGCGCGAGGACCGCAGGCCGGAGGTCGAAGGCCCGAGCGACGAGGAGAGCGAGCGCCTCGACGCCGACCTCGCCCGCTACGACCTCTGATCCACTCCGGCGTTCGCAGTTCCAGCCGCTATGCGGCCATTTCTGCGAACGCCGGCGGGGTTGGCTACATCCGCTCGGGGGCGGAGATGCCGAGCAGCGCCAGCGCGGCGGCGATCGTCCGCTTGGCCGCCAGGCAGAGCGCAAGCCGCGAGCGCTCCACCCCCTCCCCCTCCGCCCCGACCACCTTGCAGTCGCGGTAGAAGGCGTGGAAGTCGGCGGCGACCGCGGTCGAGTAGGCGCAGATCCGGTGCGGCGCCCGCCGCGCCGCCGATTCGCGCACCTCGTGCGGGAACTCGAGCAGCCGCTTGATCAGCGCCTTCTCGCTCGGGGCGAGCGGCTCGGAGCGCTCCTCCGGGTCGACCGCGTCCGGCGCCTCGCCCCCCGTCTCGGCGGCTTTGTCGAGGATGCCGGCGATCCGCGCGTGCGCGTACTGGACGTAGTAGACGGGGTTGTCGGAGGCCTGCCTACGGGCCAGCGCGAGGTCGATGTCGACCGTCGTCTCGTGGCTGCGCCAGAGCATGAACCAGCGCGCCGCGTCGACCCCGATGTCGTCGATCAGGTCGTCGAGCGAGACGAAGTCGCCGCTGCGCTTCGACATCTGCGCCCGCCGGCCGTCCTCGAGGATGTGGACGAGCGACATGATCAGCGCCTCGAAGCCACCGGGGTCGGCGCCGAGCGCCTCGATCGAGGCGCGCAGGCGCGCCACGTAGCCGTGGTGGTCGGCGCCGAGCACGTCGATCAGCCGGCCGAAGCCGCGCTCCAGCTTGTCCCAGTGGTAGGCGATGTCGGGCATCAGGTAGGTCGGCTCGCCGTCGGAGCGGATCAGCACGCGGTCCTTGTCGTCGCCGAATTCGGTCGTGCGCAGCCAGAGCGCGCCCTCGTGGTGGTAGGTGTGGCCGCCCGCGTCGAGCTTCGCCAGCGAGCTGTCGACGTCGCCGCGGTCGACCAGGCTGCGCTCCGAGAACCAGGTGTCCATCTCGACCCCGAAGCGGGCCAGGGTGGCGCGGACCTGGCCGACCATCAGCTCGATGCCGCGGGCGCCGACCGCCTCGAGGTCATCGGGGTCGATCCCGTCGGCCTCGATCCGCCGTCCCAGCTCGATCACGTAGGAGCCCTGGTAGCCGTCCTCGGGCACCTCCTCGCCCCGCATCCGGGCGGCGATCGAGCGGGCGAAGTTGGTCACCTGGGACCCGGCGTCGTTGATGTAGTACTCGCGCTCGACCTGATGGCCGATCGCCTGCAGCAGGCGCACCACCGCGTCGCCGTAGGCGGCGCCGCGGCCGCCGCCGACGTGCAGCGGGCCGGTCGGGTTGGCGGAGACGAACTCGACCAGGATCCGTTCCGGCGCCGCCGTCGGGGCCGGGCCGAGGTCGTCCCCGGCGGCGACGAGCGCCGCCAGCGCCCGCCGGTACCAGGCGTCGGAGAGGAAGAGGTTGACGAAGCCGGGGCCCGCGACCTCGACCCGGTCGACGCTCCCCACCGCGCCGCCGAGGCTGCCTTCGAGCTCGCCGCGCAGGCGCTCGGCGACGGCGCGCGGGTTGTCGCCCAGCGGGCCGGCGAGCAGCATCGCGGCGTTGGAGCTGTAGTCGCCGAGGTCGGGCTTGGGCGGGCGGTCAAGGGTCGGGGCGGGCTCGGTGGGCTCGCCATCGCGTAACGCCCGGGCGGCGGCCTCGACGGTTGCCTTCAGCTCGGC
>DASZZB010000157.1:0-5625 GCA_035545115.1 Solirubrobacterales bacterium
CGTCACGCGGATCTCGCGCCGGCGCGTCCTCGTCACCGAGCTGGTCGAAGGGATCGGCTTCGATGCGATCAAGGAGCTGCCGCACGAGGAGCGCAGCCGCTTCGGCGAGATCGTCTTCCGCGGCAGCTTCGGCTCGATCTACCACCTGCAGCAGTTCAACGCCGACCCCCACCCGGGCAACTACATCCTGATGGACGACGGGCGGGTCGCCTTCCTCGACTTCGGCATGACGAAGAAACTCGACCGCGAGCAGATCCTGCTCGAGCAGCGCGCCTTCGACGCCGCCTCGCGCGACGACCCGGAGGCGTTCCGGGAGGCGCTCCACGATCTCGGCTTCGTGAAAAGCCCGTCGAAGCTCGACGCCGAACGGCTGCTCGACCACATGCGCGCGATCGGCGGCTGGTACGTCGAAGACCGCGAGATCGAGATCGACGCGCGGATCGTGATGAAGATCATCGAGTCGACCAACGATCCCCGCTCGGAGTACTTCGACCTGATGCGGCGCGAGTCGATCCCGGCCGACGAGCTGATGGGGCGGCGGATGGAGATCGGCGTCGTCGCCGTGCTCGGCCAGCTGCGGGCGAGGCGCAACTGGCACCGGATCGCCCGCGAGTGGGTCTACGCCGACGCGCCCGCCACCGAGCTCGGCCGGCTAGAGTGGGACTACTTCGAGGAGCGGGGGCTAAAGCGAACGCCCGGCCTCGCCGAAACTTCCTGAGATGAGACGAATCAGGCGCGGTTGGGCGCTGACCAAGAAGAGCTGGGCGCTGCTGAACGGGCATCGCGAACTGGTGCGGTTCCCGCTCTACGGCGCCGTCGCGACGATCGTCCTCGGCCTCGTCTTCCTCGGGCCGGGCGTGTTCGCGCTCGACCGGCACACCTACGGGGTCGGGATCCCGCTGATCGTGATCGGGATCTACGTGCTGAGCGTGGTCGGCATCTACTTCAGCGTCGGGCTGGCGGCCTGCGCGGACCTGATCTTCCGCGGCGAGCGGGCGAGCGTCGGCGACGGGATGGCGGTCGCCAACGCGCGCTTCGCGCAGATCTGCGGCTGGGCGGCGCTCTCGACCGCGATCGGGCTGATCATCGGGCTCCTGGAGAACCAGGGCGGCCTCTTCGGCGAGATCGCCGCGCGGCTGGTCGGCATGGCCTGGTCGCTGGTCACGTTCCTCTCGGTGCCGGTGATCGCGATCGAGGGCACCGGCCCGGTGGCGACCCTGAAACGCTCCGCCTCCCTCTTCAAGGCGCGCTGGGGCCAGCAGATCGCCGGCAACCTCGCGATCGGCGGCATCGCCATCCTCTTCGGCTTCGTGCCGGGGATGATCCTGGTCATCGTCGGCATCGTGATCTGGCCCTCGGTCGGTTTCGCCGGCGCGGCGCTGGTCGTGATCGGGGCGCTGGTGATGTGTGTGGCGCTCTTGATCTCGAAGGCGCTCAGCGGCATCTTCGGCGTCGCCCTCTATCGCTACGCGCTCGACGGCCAGGTCCTCGGCGGCTTCACCCAGGAGGACCTCGAGTCGGCGGTGAAGCAGAAGCGCGGCGCCAAGCTCCCCGGCGCCACCCCGGGCACGGTGTAGGGCTCCCGCCGCGGCGCCAGGCCCCGCCAGCTGTTCCTTATGCCGGAATGCCGGCGATAAGGAACAGCTAACTCGTCGGCAGCCCGAGGCGCTGGAAGAGGCGGGGGTCGTTGGAGACCAGGCCGTCGACGCCGATCTCGAGCAGCTTGCGCATCCGCGGCTCGTCGTCGACCGTCCAGGCGATCAGCTCGACGCCGGCCCGCCTGCAGATCCCGGCCAGGCGCGGGCTGATCAGCGGGTGGTAGACCCACATCGCGAAGACGCCGAACTTCGGCAGCTTCTCGGCGGCGAGGCCGGGCAGCTGCAGGCGCATCCCGGCGAGCGCCGCCCGCAGCGCCGGTTTCGCCCACGGCCGCCGCGTCCAGTCGCGGCTGGTCTTCGGGAAGGTCCAGCCGCGGCGCAGCCCGGGTTCCAGTTCCAGCACCCGTTTCAGCGTATGCATCTCCATCGTCGAGATCATCGCCCGGTCGATCAGACCCCGCTCGCGGAGCGCCTCGACGAACTCCTCCTCGCGCCCCGGCAGCTTGATGTCGAGGTCGATCTCGACCCGGTCGAGCGGCGGCTCGAGGAAGGCGTCGAGCGCCTCGGTCAGCTTCAGGGGCGTGCGGCCCGCCGCGTCCTCCCAGTCGTGGGCGACGACCAGCGGGTGCCGCTGCTCCGGCGGCAGGTGCGCGTCGGCGAGCCAGACGACGTCGAACTCGATCGTGTCGACCCCCGCCTCGACCGCCGCCCGGAAGCTCTCCAGGGTGTTGCCGGGCGCGATCAGATCGGCCCCCTTGTGGCCGACCAACCGCACGCCCCCAGACGTCAAAAGAGCTGGTTCTCGCCCGCGAAGATCTCGGAGACCGAGTCGTCGGTGAAGATCCGGCGGATCGAGTCGGCGAACGTGCCCGCGGTCGAGAGCACGGTGATGTTGTCGGGCGCGCCCGGACGCAGCGGCAGGGTGTCGGTGACGACGATCCGCTCGATCGCCGAGTCGGCCAGCCGTTCGTAGGCGGGTCCCGAGAAGACGCCGTGGGTGGCGCAGGAGATCACCCGCGCGGCGCCCTCGTCGAGCACCGTCTGGGCCGCCGCGCAGAGCGTCCCGGCGGTGTCGATCATGTCGTCGACGAGGACCGCGGTCTTGTCCTTCACGTCGCCGACCACGTAGCCGATCTCGGCGACCTGCTGGGCCGGCCGCTCCTTCTCCATCACCGCCCACTGGGTGCCGACCCGGCGGGCGAAGTTGCGCGCCGTCTTCACCCGGCCGGCGTCGGGCGAGACGATCACCAGGTCGTCGGTCAGTTCCTGGTCGATGAACCACTGGGTCAGCATCGGCATCGCCGTCATGTGGTCGACCGGGACGTGGAAGAAGCCCTGCACCTGACCGGCGTGGAGGTCCATCGTCAGCACCCGGTCGACGCCGACCGCCTCCAGGCATTTGGCGACGATCCGCGCCGTGATTGGCTCGCGCGGCGCCGACTTCTTGTCCTGGCGGGCGTAGCCATACCAGGGCATCACGGCGATGATCCGGTGGGCGGAGGCGCCCTGGGCGGCGTCGATCATCGCCAGCAGCTCGACCAGCGAGTCGTTCGCCGTCATCTGGCCGCGCTCGTTGCCACAGGTCGACTGGACGATGAAGACGTCGGCGCCGCGGATCGATTCCTCGTAGCGGCAGTAGACCTCGCCGTCGGCGAACGTCTTCAGCGTCACCTGGCCGAGGTCGATTTCGAGTTTCTGGGCGATCTTCGCGGCGAGCTCCCCGGAGCTGCGCCCGCCGAAGACCATCATCCGCTTCTCGTAGGCGTGGGAGATCGCCGTGGAAGCCATCGGCTCCTCCTCGAGCGTGCTCACGTGTCCTGCTCCTCTCGCATCTTCGCCGCCTTGTCTGCCGCGTAGCCGTCGATATTGCGTTGGGCGTTCTCAGAGACGGCAAGAGCCCCTTCCGGGACGTCGTCCTTGATCACCGCGCCGGCGCCAGTGTAAGCGGAGTCGCCGACCTCGACCGGGGCGATCAGCATCGTGTCGACGCCAATCCGCACATCGCGGCCGATCGTCGTCCGATTCTTGGTGAAGCCGTCGTAGTTGGCGGTGACCGAGCCGGCGCCGACGTTGGAGCCGGAGCCGACGTCGGCGTCGCCGATGTAGGACAGGTGGGGGATCTTGGCCCCCTTGCCGATGTGCGAGTTCTTGATCTCGACGAAGGCGCCAGCCTTGGCGCCCGCCTCGAGGACGGTGCCGGGGCGCAGGTAGGTGAAGGGGCCGACGGTGGCGCCGTCGCCGACCCGGGCGCCGTCGAGATGGGAGCGCAGGACGCTCGCCTCGGCGCCGATCTCGGCGTCGAGGGCGGTCGTGTGCGGGCCGACCACGGCGCCCGCCCCGACCGTGGTGGCGCCGCGCAGGCTGGTGCCGGGCTCGATCCGCGCGTCGGCGCCGATCTCGACCCCGGCGTCGATCCAGGTCGAGGCGGGGTCGACGACGGTGACCCCGGCCAGCATGTGGGCCTCGAGCAGGCGGCGGCGCGCCTCGACCTCGACCGCGGCGAGGTCGACCCGGTTGTTGACCCCCATCGTCACCGCGAGGTCGTCGGCGAGGTGGGCGGCGACCGTATGGCCCGCGGCACGGAGCGCCGGGAAGACGTCGGGCAGGTAGTACTCGCCCTGGGCGTTGTCGGCGGAGAGGCCGGCGAGCGCGGCGGCGAGCGGCGCCGCGTCGAAGACGTAGGTGCCGGCGTTGATCTCGCGGATCGCCAGCTGCGCGGGGTCAGCGTCGCCGGCCGCTTTCGCCTCGACCACCTTCTCGACCGAGCCGTCGGCGGCGCGGACGACGCGGCCGTAGGCGCCGGGGTCATCGAGCTCGATCGTCAGCATCGTCGCCGCGGCGCCGGAGGACGCATGGGCCTCGAGCAGCGCCGCGATCGTCGCGCCCGAGATCAGCGGCACGTCGCCGGAGAGGACGAGGACGGTCTCGGCCGCCTCGATCAGGGAACTCGCCGCGCGGATCGCGCCGCCGGTGCCGTCGGACTGCGGCTGCTCGACCGTCTCGACCCCCTCGGGGAGCCCGGCCGAGATGTCTCGTCCCGGCGAGACGATCGCCGCCACCCGCCCCGCCCCCGCCTCACGGGCGGCGAGGATCGGCCAGGCGACCATCGGCCGCCCGCAGACGGGATGCAGCATCTTCGGCGTCGAGGAACGCATCCGCGTCCCCTCGCCGGCCGCCATGACCAGGACCAGAGGAGGTGCCACTGCCTCCCAGATTATTGGCGCGGGGGCGCCGGCGTCGGGATCAGGCCCCGGCGAAAGGTCGCGCTCAGGCCCCGCGCGAAACTTCCTTGCCGACCGAGGCGACCGAGATCAGCGTCCAGCCGAGGAAGATCAGGTCGATGCCGACCAGGAGGCCGATCGCCCAGTCGGCGCTGGAGGGGAACTTGACGAGGACGAGGATGCCGATGATCAGGCCACAGATCCCGCTCAGGCCGACCCAGCCGGCGTTCGGCTGCCCACGCCCCATGAAGGCGACGATCACCCGGGTCAGTCCCATCAGCAGGAAGTAGATCCCGAGGACGAGGGTCAGGGTGAGGGTGCCGTTGTGGGGCTCGAGGATCAGCCAGAGGCCGACGACGAAGGTCAGCACCGCCCACGCCGTCCGCGCCAGGAAGCTGCCGACACCATGGGCGGCGAAAGCCGCCGCGGCGAGGAAGGCGCTGACCGCGACGAGGATGCAGCCGATGAAGACCGCGGCGCCGAGCGAGAAGAGCTCCGGCAACAGGATCGCGACGATGCCGATCACGATCGCGACGATGCCGATCGTCCGCAGCGTGCGCCAGGTGCGGGCGAGGCCCTCGCGCACCTCGGGGTCGAGCGATGCTCCTCCGTACTCCATGGACAGGGACCCTATGCGGGAGCGCGGACGCGTGTCGAGTTTTGGTCTCTCAGCGACCAAAACTCGACACGCAGTTCCGGGGGAAGGACTCGAACCCTCTCTTCCAGGACCAAAACCTGGCGTGCTGGCCAAATACACCACCCCGGACCGCGCCCGCAGCGTAGCTCCCCCGGATGCGTTCGCAGTT
>DASZZB010000158.1:0-7493 GCA_035545115.1 Solirubrobacterales bacterium
CAGAGGTCGTGGATGTCGCGCCTCCTCCAGGGTCACAGACGCGATCGGTGATTTGACCCTGCCATGGCAGGGTCAAATCACCGATCGCGTCTGTGACCCTGGAGGAGGCGCGACATCCACGACCTCTGCCTCACATCACCCGCGACGTTCCCGGCATCTCCGTCGCGGGCCACCGGCCCGAGGTGCCCTCCCCGCCACGGACCCCGCGCCGGGCGCCTCTGCGGACAACGAATCTGCTTCGAGGCATCTCTTCCTGCCGCGAGCCCTGCCCTTGCCCCGCGTACCCCCTGTTCGTCCCCCCGATCCTCGGCCATCTCGGCGGCGGCCACACCCCGCCGGGGTCGCCGCCGAGATGGCCGCGTCCCTTCATCCGTCCCGCCGAAGGGCGCGTGACGGCGGTGTCGGCCGCGTCTCTTCAGCGTCCCGCCCAGGATGCCCCGCCCCTTCCCCATCCCGCCGGAGCCCCGCGCAATCAACCAAGCCCCTCATCCCGACGAATGTCACAAAACTGGCAGAGAGAGGGGGCCGGGTGGCACATGTCGAAAGGATCGCGGTGAGCAACGCCGACGTGAGGACCGCGGACGAGACACCCGTGCGCTACGGGCCGGGGATGGACGAGCGCAGCACGCGGGTCGCCGAAAAGCTGGCGACGCCGATGCTGATCGCCGCGGCCCTGGTCCTGCCCAGCGTGGCGCTCTCGGAGTCACACGAGGGCGGTGCGCTGCGGGCGATCGCCTTCGCGCTCAACTGGATCACCTGGAGCGCCTTCCTGGTCGAGCTGGTGGTGATGCTCGCGGTCGTCCCCGATCGCCGCACCTGGCTGAAGCACCATCCGCTCGACCTCGTGATCGTCATCCTCACCCCTCCCCTCCTGCCCGCCGGGCTACAGGGCCTGCGGGCGCTGCGCCTACTCCGCCTGCTGCGGCTGCTGCGGCTGGCCCAGCTCTCGCGTGAGGTCTTCTCGCTGCAGGGCCTCCGCTACTCGGCACTCCTCGCGGTGCTGACGATCGTCGGCGGCGGCGCCCTCTTCGGCGCCTTCGAGCGGCACTCCCAACACCTCACCTTCTGGCAGACCACCTACTGGGCGATCACCACGATGACCACGCTCGGCTCGAATATCTACCCGACCACCGTCGGCGGCCAGATCGTCTCGACCGTGATCCTGGTGATCGGGATCAGCTTCGTCGCCCTCCTCACCGGCGGCTTCGCGCAGCGTTTCCTGGCGCCCGAACTGACCCAGATCGAGCACGAGCTGGGCGACGAAGAGATGCCGCCCGAGGAGGTCGCGCTGCGCGAACTCGCCAACGTCCAGGAGCAGCTGCAGGCGCTGCAGCTGGCGGTCGAGAAGCTGGCCCGCGAACGCGAGCGCAGCGGCGCCGGCGCAAGTTAGCCCTCGTCGGACTCCTCCGCGATCTTCGCCTCCAGCTCCTTCATCACCTCGGGGTCACGCAGCGTCGTCACATCGCCGAGGGCGCGGCCCTCGGCGATGTCGCGCAAGAGGCGGCGCATGATCTTGCCGGAGCGCGTCTTCGGCAGGTCGTCAGCCCAGACGATCCGTTTCGGGCGGGCGAATTTGCCGATCCGGGTGGCGACCGTGTCGCGGATCCCGGCGACCAGCTCGTCGGAGGGCTCGGTGCCGCCGCGCAAGGTGACGAAGGCGCAGATCGCCTGGCCGGTGTCCTCGTCGGACTGGCCGATCACGGCCGCCTCGGCGACATCGGGGTGGGCGACGATCGCCGACTCGACCTCGGCGGTCGAGAGCCGGTGGCCGGAGACGTTGACGACGTCGTCGATCCGCCCGATCACCCAGAAGTAGCCGTCCTTGTCACGGCGCGCGGCGTCGCCGACCAGGTAACGCTCCTTGCCGAATTTCGAGAAGTAGGTCTCGACGAAGCGGTCGTCCTCCTTGTAGAGGGTGCGCAACATCGACGGCCAGGGCTTCTCCAGCATCAGCAGGCCCTGCCCTTCGGAGACGGGCTCGCCCTCCTTCTCGTCGACCACCTGCGCCTCGACGCCGGGGAACGGCGTCGTCGCCGAGCCGGGCTTGGTCGCGGTGATCCCGGGCAGCGGCGTGATCATGATGCCGCCGGTCTCGGTCTGCCACCAGGTGTCGACGATCGGGCAGCGGCCGCCGCCGATCACCTCGTGGTACCAGAGCCAGGCCTTCGGGTTGATCGGCTCGCCGACCGAGCCGAGCAGCCGCAGGCTCGAGAGGTCGTACTTTTCCGGGATCTCGGCGCCCCACTTGATGAAGGTGCGGATCGCGGTCGGCGCGGCGTAGAGGATCGTCGCCTTGCAGCGTTCGGCGACCTCCCACCAGATGCCCTGGTGCGGATAGTCGGGCGCCCCCTCCCACATCACCGAGGTGGCGCCGTTGGCGAGCGGCCCATAGACGATGTAGGAGTGGCCGGTCACCCAGCCGACGTCGGCTGCGCACCAGTAGACGTCCTCCTCGGGCTTCAGGTCGAAGACATAGCGATGCGTGGTGGCGACGCCGGTCAGGTAGCCGCCGGTGGTGTGGAGTATCCCCTTCGGCTTCGCGGTCGAGCCCGAGGTGTAGAGGATGAAGAGCGGGTGCTCGGCCTCCATCGGCTCGGCCGGGCACTCGGGGTCGGCCTGCGCGCAGATCTCGTCGTAGAAGACATCGCGGCCCTCGGTCATCGGGCAGTCGATCCCGGTCGCGCGCACGACGACGATCGTCTTCAGCGAGCCGACCTCGCCCATCTGCTCGTCGACCTGCTCCTTGATCGGCGCGGTCTTGCCTTTGCGGCGGGCGCCGTCGACGGTGATCAGCGCCTTCGCCTCGGAGAATTCCATCCGCTCGCGCACCGACTCGGCGCTGAAGCCGCCGAAGACGACGTTGTGGGGGGCGCCGATCCGCGCGCAGGCCAGCATCGCCACCGCGACCTCGGGGATCATCGGCAGGTAGATCCCGACCACGTCGCCCTTCTCGACCCCGAGGTCCTTGAGCGCGTTGGCGAGCCGCTGGACGTCGCGGTGCAGGTCGGCGTAGGTGATGTCGCGCTCCTCGCCCTCCTCGCCGCGCCAGTGGTAGGCGACGCGGCCGCCGTTGCCCGCCGCGACGTGGCGGTCGAGGCACTGGGCGGACGCGTTCAACCGCCCGTCCTCGAACCACCTGTAGAAGGGGGGGTCGGAGTCGTCCAGCCCGGCGGTCGGCTCGACGTCCCAGTCGAGCAGCTCCTTCGAGCGGGCGGTCCACCAGGCGACCGGGTCGGCCGCCGCCTCCTCGTAGATCGCCGGGTCGGCCCAGGCCGCCCGCTCGCGGAACTCCGCGGGCGGCTCGAAGCGCTCGATCTCCAGCATGCGGTCGAGCTCGTGCTCGAGGTCCGAGCCGGGCCCGGCCCCCTCTGCATCGGCTGCCATCTCCGACCTCCCTTCTCGCTAGCGACCCAACGGCATGACCGGGAGCACCGTCCTGCCGAAGGTCGAGTTGATCACCGCGGCAAACGATGCATACCACGCCGCGGCCGCGGTCAGGATGCCCGCCCAGCCACCGACTTCGACCAGCCCTTCGGATTCGTTGGCTTTGCCGATCCCGAGCAGGAAGTAGGTGATCATCAGCAGGAGGAAGACGGTGGCGATCGCCGCCGTCGTCCGCAGGCTGGCGACGAACATGTAGGCGGTGAAGATCCCCCACGAGATCAGGTAGAGGGCGATCGCGGCCTCGGCGTGTTCGGCCGGGATGCTGCCGGCGAAGAAGGTCACCAAGGCCCAGAACGAGATCCAGAAGGCCCCGTAGGAGCAGAAGGCGACCGCGCCGAAGGTGTTGCCGGTGCGGAACTCCCAGATCCCGGCGATCAGCTGGGCGATCCCGCCGTAGGCCAGCGCCAGGCCGAGCACCACCGGTTCGCCGGCTTTGCTGACCAGGCCGGCGTTGAACATGCTGAGGACGAAGGTGGTCATCGCGAACCCGGCGAGGCCGAGCGGCCCTGGGTCGGCGGGCGCCCAACCGACGCGCGAGGACTCGGTCGGTTCCTGGCCCGCGGGCGGCCGTGCGCTCGGGACAGATCCTGACTCCATGCGCTGCTCCTTTCCCAGAAGTGCAAATTCCCCAAGGTCGCCGGTACCCCGAACCCGAAAGTTGCAATCACCACGATGTTGATGGGCCGAAAACCCGTCTATATGACGGGTTTTCGGCCCATCAACATGAGGCCGTCGGGGAGCGGAGGCGGGAGGCGCGCTAAAGCGCGAAGACGAGGAGGCAGAAGAGGCCGGCGGCGATGCAGTAGTAGCCGAACGGCGTGAGCCGGTTGGTCTCGAAGTAGCGGAGGAGGAACTTGACCGCGGCCCAGGTGGTGATCGCCGCGGCGATCGCCCCGACCAGCGCCTGGCCGCGGACGCCGTCCCCGGTCGAGCCGAGCAGCTCGGGCAGCTTCAGCACCCCGGCCGCCCCGATCACCGGCGTCGCCAGGAGGAAGGCGTAGCGGGCGGCGTCCTCGTTGGAGAGGCCGGTGAGGAGCCCACCGCCCATCGTCACCCCGGAGCGCGAGATCCCCGGGATCAGCGCCAGCGCCTGGGCGGCGCCGATGCCGAGCGCCTGGCGGAAGCCCATCCGGGCGATGCGCTCGTCGCCGTCCCCTTCCCAGTCGTCCGGGCGCGGCGGCCGGCGGCGGAAGCGCTCGACCGCCAGCAGCAGCAGGCCGTTGATGGTCAGGAAGATCGCCGCCGTGGTCGGCGAAGCGAACAGCGTGCGCAGCTTGTGCTCGAGCGCGAGGCCGAGGATCCCGGCCGGGATCGTGCCGACGATGATCACCCAGGCGAGGCGCGCGTCGAGGTCGTGAGGCGTCGCCCTGCCCCGCACCGAGCGGACGAAGCCGAACCAGATCCGCTTCCAGTCCTCGAAGAAGTAGATGAAGAGGACCAGCGCCGTCGCGCAGTGGGTGGCGACCAAGAAGGAGAGGAAGTAGTCGTCGTTCTGGTGGATGTCCCAGCCGAGCAGCTGCGGCAGCAGCACCGCGTGGCCGAGGCTCGAGATCGGGAACGGCTCGGAGATCCCCTGCAGGGCTCCGAGGACGATTGCCTGCAGGTAGGAGATCGGTTCCAAGGCTCGGCGAGCCTATATGTGGGGGCTACAGGCCTGGCGGGTGACGGGCGATGAAGCCTTCGGGGCTATCGACGGGCGAGGAGTGCCAGCGGGGACCGGGGCCGCCGACCGTGTCGAAGGCGAGGCCGGCGATGATCATCCAGGCGTGCTCGGCGTTGGCGTAGACGGTGATCCACTTGCCGGGCCCCGCTTCGCCCCAGGTCTCGAGGCCGGTCGAGTCGAGCGGGCTTTCCAGCAGGCCGCCGCCGTGGAGGGCATAGGAGACCGCGCCCGAGCAGTCGTAGCCGGAGGATTCGAAGGAGGCGTGGCCGCCGCCCCAGATGTAGGGGGTCATCGCGATCGCGTTGGCCGCGGCGATCGCCCCCTTCACCTGTTCCGGCGCCGCTTCGGGGGCGCTCGCTTCCGATTCGGAGATGAAGCCGGCGCTTTCGCCCGCGTTCAGCGGCGCCGGGAATTCGCCCGCCGCTTCGGTGATCACGCCGGACGCCGCGGCCGAGGCCGCCGCCTGCGCGGCGATCTGTTCGGAGATCGAGGCGAGGTTGTCGCTCAGCGCCTGTTCCTTGGACTCGAGCGCGTCCATCGTCGCCCGCCGCTTCACCTGGGCGGCCTTCAGTTCGGCGAAGCGCGCCTCGGCGGCTTCCTTGGCGGCGGCGACTTCCTGCTCGGTGGCGGCGATCGAGTCGCGCGCGTCTTCGATCCGCTGCCGCGTCGCGGTCAACCGGCCGACCGCGTCGCGGACTTCGTCGCGCAGCGACTTCACCCGGCCGACGACCGAGTTGTCGTAGCTCTGGATGCGGTTCAGGTATTCGGCCTGCGCCGCCATGTCCGACCAGTTTTCGGATTCGAGGATCGCGTTGAGGACGTCGGGCGACCCCGCCTCGTAGATCGAGACGAGCCGCTCGCGCAGGACGCCGAGCGCCCGGGTCAGCTGGCGGCGGACTTCGACCAGGTGTTCGCGTTCGGCTTCGAGCGCCTTGGTCGCCGCTTCGAGTTCTTCTTCCTTGGCGACCAGCTGCGCCTCGACCGCTTCCTGCTTCTGGCGCAGGGTCGAGACTTCGCCGATCATCGTGTTGATTTCGGCGTTCTCGGTGGCGATCGTCGCCGCCAGCGCGTTCTGGCTCGCCTTGACTTCGTTCAGCTTCGACTGGGTCGAGTCGCGCTTTTCCTGCAGGCTCGCGGCAGGGGCCGTCGCGGAGAGCACCAAGGTAAGCGCGCACAGGGCGGCCGCCATGACGGCGGCGAAGCTGAGCGCACGACGACGGTGCGCGCCACGGGGGTCGGTGGGGGTGGAGGGGGTCCGCATCGATTACGGGTCGAGCCCCGGAGCACGAGAACTCAGACCGCGGCCGCGCAGGCTAGCGGAGAGGCCCCGGCGCCCCGCCTGGTTACCGATAATTTGCAAGCGGCCTTGCAGATCAGGCCTGTTTGCAGGAGTTTCGGCGCGCCCGTAGAGGCCCGCCGCGGTCGCTCGCCCCCGGCGGCGTTCGCAGTTCTGGCCGCTATGCGGTTGTTTCTGCGAACGCCACCGGCGCGGGGGGCGCTAGACGAGCAGCTTGGCCTTCGCCTGGTCGAACTCCGCCTGGCTGAGGGCGCCTTTTTCGCGCAGTTCGTTGAGCTTGTGGAGTTCGTCGGCGGGCGAGGTGTGGGCCTGCTCCCGCACGTATTCGTCGAAATGCTTTTTGGCGTCGGTCTGGGCTTTGATCGCGCGGTCGCGCATCCCCGAGCCGCGCACGATCAGGTAGATCAGCCCGGTCAGGAAGGGGATGAAGACGAGGAAGAGGATCCACAGCGCCTTCGCCCAACCGGACATCTCGTGGTCGCGGAAGAGGTCGGTGATGATCGTGAAGAGGATCCAGATCCAGACCACGAAGAGGAAGATCTCGACGACGACGAGCAGCAGTTCGCCGAAGGTGATGTCTGCGAGGGGCAAGTTGCTTCCTTTCGGAATCGATCGGGCGACGACCCTGGTGGTGTCCCCAGTTGCAGAGGGAGCTTTACCTATGTCGGCGGATGCTGCAACCTGAGCGCGTAGAGCACTGCGGCGACCGAGGTGGCGAGGTTGAGGCTGGAGACGCCGCCCCGCATCGGCAGGGCGACGCGACCGTCGGCGGCGGCGAGCAGCTCGTCGCTGAGCCCGTGGCGCTCGGTGCCGAAGGCGAGGACGGCGCGCGGCGGCAGCGTCGCCGGGTCGATCTCCTCGCCCTCCGGGTCGAGCGCCAGGAGCGGCCGCCCCTCCGTCCCACCCGGCGCCCGCTCCACCGCGGCCACCGCGGGGAGCGCGTAGTGGAGGCCCGCCGCGCCGCGCACCGCGTCGGGGTGCCAGGGGTCGTTCTCGCCGATCGTCAGGAGCGCCGCCGCGTCGGCCGCGGCGGCGACCCGCACGCAGGCGCCGAGGTTGCCCATGTTGCGCGGCTGCTCCAAGAGGACG
>DASZZB010000159.1:0-7902 GCA_035545115.1 Solirubrobacterales bacterium
GGACTACTACCGCGACCCCGACGAGGAGCCGGACGGCCTCGCCAACCTGATCATCGCCAAGCACAGGAACGGCCCGATCGCGACCAAAGACCTGGTCTTCCTCGACCGCTACCCGAAGTTCGCCGACTACAGCGGCCAGGACGCGCCGATCGAGCAGCCGGTCGGCGAAGACCCGCCGCCCTACGACGACGAGGCCGCAGCCGCGGGCCCTGAGTTCTGATGGCGATCGCGCGCTCGGAGCCCTTCCGTGGGCAGGTCTGCCCGCTGGGGATCTGCGAAGGCGACGGCTGGATCCTCGGCCCTGAAGACGTGGCCCGCCCCTGCGACTGTCGAGCCGACCGCCTCCGCAAGAGCGCCAACCGCGGGGTCTCGTCGGTGATCCCGCGCCGCTTCCAGGGAGTCTCCTTCGACCGTCCGCCGGTCTCGGACATGGCCAGGGAATTCCAGGCCCGCGCCGCGGTCGACGCGGTCCGTGCCTACCTCGACAAGCTCGACGACAACCTCACGGCCGGCCGCGGGGTCTGGCTCTTCGGCGATCCCGGCACCGGCAAGACCACCCTCGGCATGCTCGTCTCGAAAGCCGCACTCGAGCAGAAGCACACGGTCGCCATCTACTCGCTCCCCAAACTCCTGGCCCGAATCCGCCAGAGCTACGACGCCGGGCCCGACAGCGACTCCTACATGGACCTGTTCCGCAAACTCACGACGGTCGACCTGCTCCACATCGACGACCTCGGAGCCGAGAAACGATCAGACTGGGTGCTGGAGCAGCTCTACGCCCTCATCAACGAGCGCTACGAGACCGAACGCTCCGTCCTCGTCACCACCAACCTCGACGAAGCCGAGCTGATCGAGCAGATCGGCCGCCGCACCGTCTCCCGCCTGGTCGAGATGTGCGACGGCTGCATGGTCCCGCTGCACGGCGAGGACCACCGGCTCGCAGCGTAGGTGAGGCCGGCGCCCGGGCGTTCCCGACGGCCGAATCGGGCAGGACCGTGACGGGAGTGGGACTTCGTGCCGGCCTTCCGTCACACGCCCGGCCTTCCGGACCGCCCCCCGTAAATCGATCCCTAAAGCGTCCCCGCCGGAGCGACCCAGACGCTCTCGAAGCGCAGGCTCGTCTGTTCCGCGATCAGGTCGTAGTCGCGGTCGTAATGCAGG
Organism: Solirubrobacterales bacterium; assembly: GCA_035545115.1. Lineage (GTDB taxonomy): Bacteria > Actinomycetota > Thermoleophilia > Solirubrobacterales > 70-9 > VAYN01. The sequence goes on from DASZZB010000159.1 coordinate 1,162, forward strand.
ACACCGGCCCCGGCCTCATGGGCGCAGGAGGCGATCATCAGGTCGATCGGCGCGAGTCGATGGTGGCCTCGGGTGGCGAGCTCGTATTGCGCTTTCAGCGCGCTCTCCTGGGCTGCGGTCGTCAACTCGACATGAGGGAACAGCAGATCGAATTCATCCATCATCTCGCGGTGATCGGCACCGCCACGAGCCGAGTAACCGGCCTCCAGCAGAAAGGGAGGACAAGTGGCGAGTTCGTGCCGCTCGAACCGGCCGGCTACTGCGTCGGCCGTCCCGGCCGGCAGCATGTCGGCGACCACCCGTGACCAGACGGAGTTGTCGAGCAGGAGCACGCTACTCGTCGTCGTAGCGGGCAATCAGGCCAAGGCGCTTCACCTCATCGGCCGCCTCGACGTCGACGCTGTAGCGGAACGAGCCGTTGCGGATCATTTCGACCAGCTCTTTGCGAGCCTTGGCCGCGGCATCATCATCAAAAACCAGCCGGCGCACCTTGGCTTCGGCCCCGAGCCTGACCAGCTCGGCGAAGTCGATCCGCTCCCCCTCGCCCAGTTTCGCCCGCAGCTTGTCCAGCGCAGCCTGGACCGGAGGCGTCTCGGTGATCGTGTGGCGGGGCCTGGTGGTCGGCATAGGTCGAGTGTAGCACCGTGCTGCACCTGCACTTCTCCACTTCGGACCGGGCAGCGTCACCGCAGCCGCCGCCCCTACACGTCAGAATCCACCCACGTGCCGGGCGTGGTCATAGTCGGCGCCCAGTGGGGCGACGAGGGCAAGGGCAAGATCGTCGATCTGCTCGCCGCGCGGGCTACCACGATCGTCCGCTTCCAAGGGGGCAACAACGCCGGCCACACGATCGTCCGCGACGGTGAGACGTTCGCCTTCCACCTGATCCCGTCGGGGATCCTCCACGCCGAGAAGACCTGCGTGATCGGCAACGGGGTCGTCGTCGACCCCCGCGTGCTGCTCGGTGAGATCGACAACCTGAAACGGGCCGGGGTGAGCGTCGCCAACCTGAAACTCTCCGCCAACGCGCACCTGATCATGCCCTACCACGTGCTGCTCGACACGGCGAGCGAGACCAAACTGGGGAAGAACTCGATCGGGACGACGCGGCGCGGGATCGGCCTCGCCTACGCCGACAAGGCGCTGCGGCTCGGCATCCGCGTCCAGGACCTGCTCGACGAGAAGATCCTGCGGACGAAGATCCGCGCCGCGCTCGAGCCCAAGCAGCAGGCGCTGCGCGAACTCTCGGTGCAGCGGCGCAAACTGCGCAAGGAAGCGGGCGACGAGGCGAAGGCGGCGGCCGAGGGCTCGATGGGCGGGGTGACCGACCCGCGCCCCGACCTGCACGCGATGGTCGAGGAGCACATCAGCTACGGCCACCGGCTGGAGCCGCACATCGCCGACACGGCGAAGCTCTGCTGGGACGCGCTCGACGGCGGCGAGACGGTGATCTTCGAGGGCGCCCAGGCGACCCTGCTCGACCTCGATCACGGCACCTATCCCTTCGTCACCTCCTCCAACCCGATCGCCGGGGCGGCGACGGTCGGCGCCGGGATCGGCCCCACCGACATCGACGAAGTCTGGGGGATCGCCAAGGCCTACTCGACCCGGGTCGGCGCCGGCCCATTCCCGACCGAGCTCCACGACGAGGTCGGCGACCAGCTGGTCGAGCAGGGACACGAGTTCGGCACCACCACCGGGCGCCGGCGGCGGGCCGGCTGGATGGACCTGGTCGGGCTGCGCTACGCGGTGCGGCTGAACCGGATGGACGCGCTGGCGATCACCAAGCTCGACGTGCTCAGCGGGGTCGGCCCGCTGCGGGTGGCGGTCCGCTACCGCTCCAAGGAGGGCGCGATCCTCGAGGAGTTCCCCTACCACCAGTCGATCCTCCACTCGGCCACGCCCGAGTACGAGGAGCTGCCCGGCTTCGACGTCGATCTCGGCGCCTGCCGCGCCGCCGCCGACCTGCCGGCCGCGGCGCGCGACTACCTCGGCTTCATCGCCGAGTACACCGGGGTGCCGGTGAAGCTCGCCGGGGTCGGCCCCTCGCGCGACCAGATCGTCTGGATCGACTAGCCCGACCGCTCCCTTCGGCCCTCGCGCGGGTTTACATAGAACGGGCGGGTGGTATAGGTCACTCGCGCGCAGGCCGGCTCACGGTCTCACGCAAACTTCGACGGCCCGGACCCCCGATGGGCAGGCCGCTTAAAGGAGAGAGATAGGGATGCGCAAACACGTGCTGATGGTCCTCGCCCTGGGGGCACTGGTCGCCGTCTCGGTGGTCGGGATCGCCACCGCGGCAGGTGGCGAAAAGCCGGTGACGGTAAAAGTCGGCAACCTCGTAGTGACGGCGAACGGGGGCTTCACGCCGAAGGCGCTGTCGAAGAAGAAGCAGACCCCGATCGCGGCCCGGGCCGCAGGCGAAGTCAAAGAGGCCGACGGCAGTCATCCGCCGGCGGCGCGGGAAGTGATCCTCGAAATCGACAAGAACGCCCAGGTCCACACCAAGGGCATCCCGACCTGCAAGTCGGGTCAGCTGCAGGCGACCGACACCGCCGCGGCGCTGAAGGCGTGCAAGTCGGCGCTGATCGGCGAAGGCAAGACGACCGCCCAGGTGGCGTTCGCCGAACAGAAGCCGATCACCGTCCCCTCGAAGCTGCTGGTCTTCAACGGCGGCGAAAGGGGCGGCAAGTCGACCTGGTACATCCACGCCTACTTCTCGAACCCGATCAGCGGGGCGATCGTCACCAAGGTGACGTTCAAGAAGCACCATCACGGTCGCTTCGGCACCCTGGTGACCGCGAAGATCCCGCAGATCACCGGCGGCAGCGGCTCGATCACCTCGTTCGAACTGGAAATCAAGAAGAAGGTCCACGGCAAGAACCCGATCAGCTCCACCTGCAAGGACGGCAAGCTGAAAGTCCACGTCCTCGCCAAGTTCGAAGACGGGACCAAGGCGCAGACGGAAATCATCCGCGCCTGCACGCCGAAGCGCTGAGCATCCAGGCAGAGCTCTCCGACGAGAGCGGCAGTACGGAAGGGCGGCCTCCGGGCCGCCCTTCTTCATGGCTAAGAAGGGCGAATCGGACTAGAAACTAAGGAACATTTCACCATATAGTGGGCGGGACAACGCGGCCTGGGGGAGTCACCTGCATGTACGACGGCGCTGCGCTCGCCGCAGCCGAACTCCGCTTTCGGGAAGACCTATGGCGAACCGCGCCGAACGACGCGGTCAAGGAGGCGGGGGTGCGGCGCCGCCGGTTCGGCCCGCTCCTGGCGACCGTCTTCGGCGAGCTCCCCCACACGAGCCTCCTGAATGTCGTGCAGGGCGTGGCGGAGCCCGCCGCGGTCGACGATGGTCACCTTGCCGCGGCGGTCGAATGGCTGCGTACATGGGAGGTCGACTACCGCGTCTCGGTCGCCGCCGACCGTCCCGGCGCCCAGCAGGCCGAAGAGTGGCTGGCGGCGCGCGGCTACGAGCCCGGCTCGACCGTCCGTCGCTACGTCAACACCGATCCGACCGCCGCCGCCCGGCTCGCCGGCCCGATCGAGATCCGCAGGCTGGAGGCGCTCGACACCGAAGGGATGAGCCATATCTTCGCCGATGCCCTCAACCTGCCGAAGCTGGCGACGGTCCTGATGATCGGCCTGCCGAGGTGGGACGACTGGAGCTGCTACGCCGCCTTCCTCGACGGCCGGGAGGCGGCGTGCGGCTCGATGCGCGTCTCCGGCCGGCTCGCCCTCCTCGGCCTCGACGCCACCTTGCCCGAGTTCCGCGGTCGCGGCTGCCAGACCGCCCTGATCGCGCGGCGCCTCGCCGACGCTACGCGGATGGGCTGCGACACGGTCGCCGCGGAAGTGTGGGACGGTCACCCGGCCAGCGAGTCGGCGGCGCGCATCCTCGAGCGGACCGGCTTCGAGGAGATCGCCGGGCGGAGGAACTGGCGGCGACCCACAGGCCTCGCCACTGAGGCCGGATAAGGATGAGCGCGTCCCGCGCTCCTTTCTCCCGCTCCTTGAAACGGACGCAAGCTTCTACGGCACCGGCGGCGGCGAGGTAGGCCTGGTGCTCGGCGGGCCCGACGGGCGCGAGTGGGCAGTGGAGTTCGCAGAAAGCTCCGGTATGCGGAGCTAACTGCGAACGCCGGGAGCCGGCCGAGGTGAAAGTCGGTTGCGTCTTCGCGACGCGGCCACAGCCTGCCCGGGCCGCCGACGAGATGGCCGGGCCCTTCCCCGTCCCCCCGCGACGTCGTGGGCCCGATCACCCGAGCGCGTCGTTCAGCTCGGCGAGCCGAGTCGAGGGCGTCTTGTCGACGACGGAGCGGGCTCACTCGCGACACGACAGCGCCCGACGGAAGATGCTCGAGGAACTTGCCGGGTCGGAGCTTCCCACCTACCCTTATGGGCACGTGAACCGCCGGAAGACCTCGCTCGTCGCCGCCGTCGCTATCGCCGCGGCGCTCGCCTGCCCTACCGGTGCGAGCGCGGCGGATGGCTCGAGCTATCCGGGCTGGGCGCCCGACGTGCCCTGGGGCGCCGGCTGCGAACCGGCGCCGAGCGTCGCGCGACGCACCGCGGCCAACTGCGGCGCGACCCTGGTCGACGGCCGCGCGATGCCGCCGCCCGGGGCGCCGAAGGTCGTCAAGCGCGTGATCGCGGCGGCCAACCAGATCGACGGCCGCCCCTATATATGGGGCGGCGGCCACGCCAGCTTCATCTCGAAGGGCTACGACTGCTCCGGCGCGGTCAGCTACGCCCTCCACGGCGCCCGCCTCCTCGACTACACGATGGTCTCCGGCCAACTCGCCCACTGGGGCGACCCCGGCCCCGGCCGGTGGATCACGATCTACGCCAACGCCGAACACGTCTTCATGGTCGTCGCGGGCCTCCGCTTCGACACCCGCAACGACCCCGAAGGCATCAGCGGCCCGCGCTGGAAGATGGCCGCCCCGGAAGCGAGCATCCTGCCGAGGTTCGCGGTCCGGCACCCGGCGGGGCTCTGAGCGCTCGAGGACTCGTTAGCTCCTCCGGCCGTCACCGCGAAGCCGGCGGGAAGGGCGGTGAGTCATCGGCTTGGAGGGGCGGGGAGCCCGCGAACATCGAGGTGCTCAGAACCCTCTCCACGTCGGGGCGGGGAACCAGGTCGACGAACCAGACACCGTCGCGCAGACTCGTCTCGCCGACCTCGATCTCGACCGGGCGGGAGAAGATCGGCCCGTCGACCACGCAGGTGGGGAACTCGCCGTTCTCGCCGGCAAGATCGACGCCCGCCCGCTCGAAGCGGCCGAGCATCGTCGCGTCGATCGTCTCGCCGAGCAGCGTGGGCGGCAGGGAGCCGTCGCGGACCGCCACCAGCACCGCCCGGAAGCCGAGGTCGAGCACCTCGTGCATCAGCTCGACCCGGTCGCGCCGCCAGAGCGGTAGCCGGGCGCGGGTCCCGGCCTCGCGGGCGACCCGCTCGACCCAGTCACGGTGGGATCGAATATCGATGTCACCGAAGATCCCGGTCTTCAGCCCGCGCCGCGCCGCCTCCGCCAGCTCGCCGCGCAGCGACGCCTCGTAGTCGTCCCAGCTGGTCGCGGCGAAGGCGATCGGCAAGCCGAGGGCGTCCGCCTGCGCCTTCAGCAGGTGGCGGTGCAGCCCGTGCGAGCGCGAGCGCTCGCCGCCCTCGGTCATCATCGTCACCAGCAGGCTCGGTTCGGCGCCGAGCCGCAGCGCGTGGTAGAGGGCCAAGGCCGAGTCCTTGCCACCGCTCCAGGAGCAGTAGACCGGTGTGGCCGAAGGGCCCGGCGGCGCGATCGGCGCGGCGCCCGTCACCGGCGCGCCCACGGCTGCCAGAGAGCCTCTTCGGCGTCAGAGACGGAGCGAGCGAGGATGAAGAGGAGATCGGAGAGGCGGTTGAGGTAGGCGAGAATCTCGGCGCTCGCCTCGCCTCCGGCCAATACCCGGCGCTCGGCGCGGCGGCAGACGGCCCGGCACACGTGCAGCTGGGCCTCGAAGGGGCTGCCCCCGGAAGGAGGAAGGAGTCGAGGGCAGGTAGCCCGGTGTTCAGCTCGTCGCACGCTTCCTCCAACCAGTCGACGTAGCGGCGGTCGATACGCGGAGCGTCGGGCTTCCGCGCCGATGGCCGGGTGCTCAACGGCGCGTCCTTCGCGATCCGACCGCCGTCGGCCCTGCGGGTCTCTCCGGCGTCACCCTGTCGGGTGTAGATCCGGGTCAGCCTCACGCCCATCGTCATCGCCTCCATCGTGTCGATCAGTTCATCGGAAGTGGGTCCGCCCGACTCCTCGTGTGCCCGCAACAGTCCCACCAGGCGCTCGCGTAGTGCTTCGCTCTGGGCGAGCTCCTGCTCGGTGCGTTCGAGCCGCGCCCGGGTCGCCTCCTCGAGCGACCCCTGGTCGGCATCAAGCAGCGATTGGATCTCGGCGAGCGGGAAGCCGAGGCCGCGAAGCGTGAGGATTCGATACAGCCGCTCGACAGCCCGCCCGTCGTAAAGGCGGTAGCCGGCCTCCGAGCGCCCGATCGGCTCCAGCAGGCCTGTGTCGTCGTAGTGATGGAGCGCCCGCACCGTGACGCCGGTTGCATCCGCCAGATCGCCCACCTTCCAGAGATGGCTCTCATCGTCCATGCATCGACCGTAGTGCCTCACGCGGGGGCAGGGTCAAGCCTCGATAGGGCTCCTCACCGTACGTGGCAGCTGCGCACGATGCTGGCCCTCATCTTCCGTCCTCCCGCGAACCC
>DASZZB010000160.1:0-4323 GCA_035545115.1 Solirubrobacterales bacterium
CCTCGGGGACGATCCTCACCCTGGAGATGGCGACGGCGATGAACCGCTCGGTCTCCAACATCCTCTTCTCCGGCTTCGGCGGCGCTCCCGCGGCGGCGTCCGGCTCGGGCGAGCAGCGGCCGGTCACCTCGATCGGCGCCCAGGACGCCGCGATCAAGCTCGCCTACGCCGACAGCGTCGTGATCGTCCCCGGCTACGGCCTCGCCGTCGCCCAGGCCCAGCACGCGGTCAAGGAGATGGCCAACCAGTTAGAGGCGCGCGGCGTGACGGTCAACTACGCGATCCACCCGGTCGCCGGCCGCATGCCGGGGCACATGAACGTCCTCCTCGCCGAGGCCGACGTGCCCTACGAGCAGCTCAAGGAGATGGACGAGATCAATCCCGAGATGCCGCGCGTCGACGTCGCCGTGGTGATCGGGGCCAACGACGTCACCAACCCGGCGGCGAAAAACGACCCCAACTCGCCGATCGCCGGGATGCCGATCATCGAAGTCAGCGAGGCCAACGAGGTGATCGTGATCAAGCGCTCGCTCTCGACCGGGTTCGCCGGCATCGACAACGACCTCTTCTACGAACCGAACACCTCGATGCTCTTCGCCGACGCGAAAGCCGCCGCGAGCGAAATCGCGGCCGAGATCGAGGACCTCTAGCCAGGCGACGTATCCGCCCGGGCGTATTCCTGACCGTTCGAGATTCGCAACGATCTGTGACGGTTTCTTCGGTGCGCCTGGGGGGTCGATCGGCAGAACGAAAGCGCGCTCAGAGCACGCCGAATTCGGCCGTCACGGCGACCGCTTCGCCGCTGTCCAGGACGGTGCCGGTCGCGTTCAATTTGTAGAGGCCGGGGAGCGCGTCCGGTGGCACCAGGGTGCCGATCTTTTCCGATTCACCCGGGCCGAGCGTGCGCTGGATCGGGGTCTGGGCCGGTGAGTACTGCGGCCCGACGACGACCGGTCGCCAGTTACCGCCGTCGAGGCGTTCGAGGCTGGTGCCGGTCGGCGTGACCGAGGCGCTGCCGTGGTTTTCGAAGCAGCTTTCGACGTAGGAGCCCGGCGCGATCTTGTCGTAGGAGGCGAGCGTCAGCCCGGCGTTGAGGACGCGGCTCACCACGCGGATGTACTCGCCGTAGCGGCCGAGCAGGCGGCCGCGGTGGTTCTGGATCGTGACTTCGAGCGAGTAGATCGCCGGTTCGTCCAGGATCGGGAAGGTGAGGCCGCGGTGCTTGCCAGGAGGGAGCCGCCTCAGGTCGATCCGTTTCAGCCCGGCCGGGTGGAGGCGATGGCCTTCGTGGCTGAGGCGGGTGAGGCGCTCGAGCACGGTCCAGTTCAGCTTCGGGACGACGCCGCCGGCGGGCGCCGTGTTGCTGAGGCGGAAGCCGACGTTCGACGCGCCGACCAGCACCCCCTGCGGGCCGACGGTGCCGATGGTCATCCCCGCCCTCGCCCCGGTCGCAAACGGCAGCGCCCCGTCTTCCGGCGGCGCCGGGATCGGCCGCAGCCTTTCGAGCGGCGCCATGTAGTTGTCGGCGGGGTTCGTGCAGAAGGGCGCCGGCGGTGCCGCCTTCTTGCTCTTCTTCTTGGCGGCGCTGCTCGCGGGCGCGCCGGCGGCGAGCAGCGCGACGGCGACGACCGCGATCGCCGCACCCCGCGCAGTTCCCCATCGCCACCCGCCCATCGGGGGGAAGTATGGAGGGTCGGCCCGGCCTTAGGTCGCGGTGGGATCGGAGCGTGGACAGGGGACGGTCGAGTGGGTCGGGCTGATCTGCCTCGTCTCGCTGGCGCTGGTCGGAGTGCTCGCCGCGGGGGCGCGGGTGCCCGGCGTCGACCTGGCGCGCTCGGTGGCGCAGCGGATCCTCTGCGCGGCGGAGCTCGCCGACGGCTGCGGCGACGAGCCGCTCCTGATCGCCACCTACGGCGACGAAGTGGGGCGGCTGGTGCGACGGCACATGCCGACGATCGGCTTCGAGGCGGGCTCGCGCGCGGTGCCGGTCGACTACCGGCGCTGTCGCGAGACCGAATGTGGGGACGCTGCCGAAGACGGCCTCGTCCACCGCACCGACGAGCGGCTGCCGGTGAGCGCCTTCGTCCACGTGATCGACTGCCGGCCGGGCGCGAGACAGGAGAGCGAAGCGGCCGGCATGGACTGCTCCGGCGGCCGCGCCGGTCGCCTCTATATCCAGTACTGGCTCTACTACGCGAACTCGGCGACGCTGCGCGACGTGCCGGTGGTCGGCGACGCGGGCGAACACCGCGACGACTGGGAATCGGTCGCGATCAAGATCGATCCCGACGGCTCGGTCGACGAGCGCGCCTCCGCCCACGACGGCTACGACTATTCGCTGCAGGATCTCGACTGGGGCTCGGACGCCGGCATCGGCCTCCTCCGCGGCCTGGCCGAAGACCTCGACGTCCGCCATCCGAACGGCTGGGGGCCCGAGACCGGTCTCCTCCTCGTCTCGGGTGGCAGCCACGCCGGCAACGCCGCCGGGGCGCCGCGCGGCAGCCGCTTCATCCCCGGCCGCCGCGTCCACCTGATCCCGCTCGAGCCGATCGCCGCCGACGAGCACGCCACCTTCGCCGTCACCCCGCCCTGGCTGAAGGAGGTCTGGCGCGACCCCGAGGCCGGAGGGACCGGCTGACGACGACTGCTGAGTTCACCACACCAGGGTGTGGTCAAGTCAGCACTCGGCCGGCGACGAACTCGCGGATCTCGGCGGCGAGCGCCTGCGGCTGGTCCTCGGGGATCAGCGTGTAGCAGTCGGGGAGGGTGACGAGGCGGGCGTCGGGGAAGGCGTCGGCGAGCTTGCGGCCCTCCGCGGCGGGCATCATCCTGCCCTCCTCGTCCCAGACGACGAGGACCGGGCGGTCGAAGGTCGCCAGCGCCGCGGTCGCCGCCCGCATGTCGCGCTTGCCTTGCATCGCGTCGCCGAGGTACTTGCGGAAGTCGCGGCGGATCTCCGGGCGCCGCCATCCCTCCAGCCATTCGCGCATCAGCTCGTCGGGGATGCCCACCTTGGTCATCGGCCCGTAGAACATCGGCAGCGGGCGCAGCCGCGGGTTGGCGAGGATCGCGCGCAGCGCCTGCACCCCGCCCGGCAGCTTGGCCGCCGCCCAGATCGCGTGGCCGCCGATCCCGGGCGGGTAGTTGCCCGCGGTCTCGCAGGAGACGAAGACGAGCCGCCCGACCCGGTCGACCAGGCCGTCGGCGACCATCGTCTGCCCGCAGCTCCAGTCGCTGAAGCAGAGGGTCACGTCGTCGAGTCCGACCGCCTCGATGAACTCGGCGAGGATCCGACCCATCCCTCGCAGCGAGAGGTCGGCGTCGGGCCGCATCGGCGTCCGGTGCGAGCCGAGCGGCAGCGTCGGCGCCACGCAGCGGAACTCGCCGCGCATCTCGGCCACCACCTTGCGCCAGTGGCGCTTGTCCGAGAGCCCGTGCACGAAGACGATCGGCGGCCCCTCGCCGCCGCTGTCGTCGTAGTCGATCGTCCCCGCCGCCAGCTCGACCTCGGCCATATCGCGCCTCCCGTCTCGACTAGATAGATCGCTCTAGTGAGAGCACTCTAACATCGGCGCGAGAACCGCGACGAGAGGGAGGACGAGTGCCGAGCGAGACCAGGGACCGGATTCTCGAGACCAGCGGCGAGCTGTTCCGCCGCCAGGGCTACATGGCGACCGGGGTCAAGCAGATCGTCGAGGAGGCGGGCGCGCCCTTCGGCTCGATCTACCACTTCTTCCCGGGCGGCAAGGAGGAGCTCGGCGCCGAGACGATCCGCCGCTCCGGCTTCCTCTACGGCCTGCTCTTCCCCGAATACGTCGGCCCCGAGGTCGACCTGGCGAAAGGCGTCCGCGCCTTCTTCGCGGGCGCCGCCGAGACCCTGCGCGAGACCGACTTCGCCGATGCCTGCCCGATCGCCACCGTCGCGCTCGAGGTCTCGAGCACCAACGAGGAGCTGCGCGAGGCCTGCGCCGACGTCTTCAACCTCTGGATCGAGGGCGGCGTCGCCCGCTTCGCCGAAGCCGGGCTCAAGAAGCGCAAGGCGCGGGAGCTGGTGATCGAGATGCTCGCCGCGCTCGAGGGCGCCTTCGTCCTCGGCCGCGCGCTGCGCAGCACCGAGCCGGTCGAGCTCGCCGGCAAGGCCGCGGCGGAGCGCATCGAAGCCGCCCTGGCGGCCTGAGCGGTCGGCCAGGCTCGCCGCGCTGTGCGAAACCGGTCGTATGGACCGGTAGGGAACGGAGCTGGATGGTCGATGCCGCGCCGGGGGGAGTGCGGGGTGCGGGGCGGAGCGGCCGTCCGAGATGCGTCCCGGGCGTCGCGGGGGGG
>DASZZB010000161.1:0-3234 GCA_035545115.1 Solirubrobacterales bacterium
GGCGAGGCGCGCAGGGCCTCGGCGCCGAAGCGAGCGAGGTCGTAGCGGGCGGTGACGATCGAGATCGGCGCCTCGATCGCGCAGCAGGCGAGGCCGAAGGTGAGCGGGAAGATCGAGTTCGCCCGCGCCAGGTTCAGCATCTTCTCGAAGGTCGTGGTGACGACCCGCTCTTCGACGTATTTCTCCAGGTCCTCGCCCTCGAGGTCGCCGCGGAGCATGTCGCGGGCGGAGGCCTGACGGGCCTCGAAGCTGCGGCGCTCTACCTCCAATCGAGGGCTCCCTTCCGCCAGACGTAGACGAAGGCGAGCATCAGCAGGACGACGAAGGTGATCAGCTCGCCGAGCACGAAGACGCTCGAGGCGCCCCGCATGATCACCCCGACCGGGTAGAGGAAGACGACCTCGATGTCGAAGAGGATGAAGAGCATCGCGATCAGGTAGAAGCTGACGCCGAAGCGGAAGTTCTTCACCGGCTCGACCGGGATGCCGGACTCGTAGGGCTCGCGCTGACGGCGGCCGGCGTCGGTGTCCCGGGCCGGCTTCTTCGGTCCGATCAGGTGGTTGAGGAAGGCGAAGGCGCCGCCGACCGTGAGGCCCAGGAACGCGAAGACGAGGATCGGGAAGTAGGTCTTGAGCACGAAGTGGTGTGATGTCTCGGTTTCGAGAGTCCCGAGCCAGCCCGTTCACGGCCCCTCGTAACCCTCAGCCGTGCTTTATACAACCACATTGTGACAACTTGCTACATAGTGATTTTCCGCATCAGCAAGCCGAATCCCGACCCTTTCGGGCGGATTTAAGGTGATCGTCGGCCTCCACATCGCGGTCGGGACGTTGGTCATCCTGCTCAATCTCGGCGCGGGCGCGATCGGCGGTTGGGCGTGGTTCAGATTCGGCCCCTCGGTCCCCTTCTGGTACCTGCTCCGCTTCGCCCAGGTGGCGGTCTTCGTGCAGGCGGCGCTCGGCGGCCTGCTGCTGGTCACCGACCACTCGGCGAAGGAAAACCTCCACTACCTCTACGGCATCCTGCCGCTGGTGATCTCGTTCCTGGCCGAGGGCGCCCGCCTCGGCGCCGCCCAGCGCGAGCTCGGCGACCTCGACATCGAATCCTTCCCTCCCGAGGCGCAGGAGTCGATCGCTCTGCAGATCGTCCGCCGCGAGATGGGGATCATGGCGGTCAGCTGCATCGTGATCTTCTTCCTCGCGGTGCGGGCGGCGACCACCAGCGGGATCTAGGGAAGGGACGGCTTGACGGCTTGGCGGGGGAGGGGGTCCGATGGACCCCTCTCTCACGAACAGCGTGGAGGTTCGTTCGGGGGTCCCTCACACCGCTCCAAACCGGTCGGGGCGGCAGATCGCCGTGATCGGAGCCGGGGGCGCCCCCCCTGATTCGGAAAGCTGGCGGCTGGCCGAGGAGGTTGGGCGGCGGCTCGCCGAGGCGGGCGTCGTCGTGGTCTGTGGCGGGCGAGGCGGGGTGATGGCTGCTGTCTCTCGTGGGGCTGCCTCAGCCGGTGGGGAGGTGATCGGGATCGTCCCGGGGACCGATCCGGGGGACGCGAACCGGGACTGCACGCATGTCGTCGCGACCGGGGTCGGGCACGCGCGGAACCTGGCGGTGGTCGGGTCCGGCGAGGTGGTGATCGCGATCGGCGGGGAGTGGGGGACGCTGTCGGAGATCGGGCACGCACGCACGCTCGGCCGCACGGTCGTCGCCCTGTGCAGCTGGATCCTGGTCGGCCGCGACCGCATGGAGGGCGCGCCGGGCGTCATCGCGGTGGAGACCGCCGAGGAGGCCGTCGCCGCCGCCCTCGCCGAGCTCTGACCCCCCCGGCGGCGTTCGCAGTTCCCTTCGCTATCCGACCATTACTGCGAACGCCGCCGAGGGCGGTGCCTACGATGGGTCGATGAGCGAGGCCACCGACGCACATTCGGGCGCGATTCGTGACGAGTTCGCCTACCAGGCCGAGTCCTTCGCGCGCAGCGCGGCGATGAGCCTCGCCGAGACGCTCGACGCGGTGGTCGACTTGGTGCCCGTCGATCCCGAGGCGCGCTGGGCCGAGATCGCCTGCGGGCCGGGCCTGATCGCGCGGGCGATGGCGCCGCGGGTCGGCTCGGTCGTCGGATTCGACCTGACCCCGACGATGATCGAGAAGGCACGCGCCGATGCCGCGGCCGCCGGGGTGGAGAACGTCAGCTTCGAGCTCGGCGACGCGACCGCCCTCGACCTCCCCGACGACTCGTTCGACGGCGCCGTCACCCGCTTCAGCCTCCACCACATCCCGGCGCCGGTGCGGGTGCTGGAGGAGATGCGGCGGGTGGTGAGGCCGGGCGGCACCGTCGTCGTCGCCGATCACGTCACCGACGACGACGGCGAGGCGGCCGCCTGGCACGAGGAGATCGAGCGCCTGCGCGATCCCTCGCACTGGGCCTGCCTGACCCCGGCGCGCGTGGCGGCGCTGGGGGAGCGCGCCGGCCTCGAGCCCGACATCGACCGCGTGCTCCCCTTCGCGATCGACTTCCGCGAGTGGCTGAGTCGCGGCTCCGGCGGCCCGGCCAACGCCGAGCTGATCGAGCGCCTTCTTGGCGAAGCCCCGGCGAGCGTCGAGAGCTTCGTCGTCACCGGCGAGGGCGACGAGCGCCTGCTCAACCTGCGCAACTCCCTCCACCGCTGGCGAGTCCTTTAGCGTCCGCATTTACCCCCCGTCCATGAGGGGTAAATGCGGACGCTGCCGTCAGGGCCAGAGTTCGCGCAGGGCAAGGACGGCGAAGGCGCTCGACCAGAGCAGGGGCGTGGTCGAGGTCGGGACCCCGGTGCGGACGCCGACCCGCTCCGGCAGGCCACCGGCCGGCGTCGCCGCGCGGCGGAGGTCGGCGAGGAGCTTGAGAGCGGACCGATGGGAGGGACCCCCTCTCTCACGACCAGCGGGGAGGTTCGTTCGGGGGTCCCTCCCATCGGTCCTAGAGAGGGCTGCCAGGGCCCAGGCGCTCCAGGCCGTCGGCGCCGTCCATGGGTCTTCGCCGCCGTTCCAGCCCTCGCCGGGCGTGATCCCGTACCTCGTCCCCTGACGGGCGAGCCGCAGCAGCGTCCGTTCCGCCGCCGGATAGAGGGCCCGTAGCCCGAACGGTCGCACCGCCCACCCGGCGGCCGAGTCGAGTCCCGACCCCGGGTTCCCCGCGCTCCGCACGAGCCCCCGTCCCGTCCCGAATTCGCGCCCGATCCCCGTGGCTCGGTGTTGAT
>DASZZB010000162.1:0-5106 GCA_035545115.1 Solirubrobacterales bacterium
GCTACCGCGGCGCGAGCGAGTCCTTCGACGACCTGCTGCAGGTGGCGAACCTCGGCCTGGTCAACGCGGTCGACCGCTTCGACCCGGCCCGTGGCACCCCCTTCGCCGCCTTCGCCTCCCCCACCATCCTCGGCGAACTGAAGCGGCACTTCCGCGACCGGGTCTGGACGGTGCGGGTGCCGCGCGGCCTTCACGACCGCATGGCCAAGGTCGAGAAAGCGACCGCCGCGCTCACCGTCGAGCTGCAGCGCTCGCCCTCGGTGGGCGAGATCGCCGCCAAGCTGGAGATCGACCCGGGCGAAGTGCTCGAGGTGCTGGAGGCCAACCACAACCGCCGGCCGCTCTCCCTCGATCGGCCGATCGGCGGCGAAGAGGACGAATCGCCGGCCTCCGAGTGGGTGGGCGACGAGGACGAAGGCTACGAGCTGGTCGACGACAAACTCGCGCTCGAGGGGGTGCTGCCGCAGCTCGACGAGCGCGAACGCCTGATCCTCCGCCTGCGGTTCGTCGAGGACCTGACCCAGTCACAGATCGCGGAGCAGATCGGCCACTCCCAGATGCACGTCTCGCGCATCCTCCGCCGCACCCTGGAGCGGATCCGCGAGCAGGTCGACGAGCAGGACGACGAGCGCTAAGACTCGGTCGCGGCGATGCCGACGACGAGGTACTCGCCGTCGCCGTCGGCCTCGGTGCGCACCTCGTCGGCCAGCGTTTCCAGCGTGCCGCCGAGGTCGGGGAGCGAGAGGCTCTCGCGCAGGCCGTCGGCGGCGCCCGACTCCATCGGCCCGACCTTCAGCTCGACCCCGGCGGGTCGGTCGGCGATGCTGAGCCGGACGTGGCCGTCGGCGAAGCCGCGCGGCGCCGCCGCCGAGATCGCGTCGGCGAGCAGCATCGCGTCGGAGATCCGGTCGACGGTGACCTCGTGCCGGGCGGCCAGCGCGGTCAGCGCCCGGCTCAGCACCGGTCCGAGCAGCTCCGGCGGCCCGACCTGGATCTCGGTCGCTTCCGGGGCCGGCGCCCGGCCGGCCAGCTCGAGCTCCCGCTCCTCGGGGATCGGCTGCGAGCGCAGCAGCAGGTGCATCCGGATCTCGGTCCCCCGCTCGACCCCGCCGCGGATCTCGAAGCTCGAGGAGAGCGCCGCGATCAGCGCCAGGCCGATCCGCAGGCTGGGCCGGTCGACGCCGGGCCGGGGGCTGATGCCGCGGCCGAAGTCGCGCACCCCGATGGTGAGACCGGCCTGGTCGGGGACCGCGTCGACCTCGAGCGGGCCGACCTCGCCCTCCGGATAGGCGTGCACGACGACGTTCATGCAGGCCTCGGTCACCACGGTCTTCAGGTCGGCGATGGCCGCCTCGTCCATCCCGATCTGCTCGGCCAGGCCCGCGATCGAGTGCCTCACTACCGCCACGTTCTCCGCTCGCGCGGGAAGCGACATATGCAGCCCTGATGGATCGACGTTGGTGGTCCTCAAATTCTTCTCGTCCCCGGCTGTGTGCCGCTCGAGTCCGCAGCGCCGCAAAACCTACCGGCCCTGCGTTGGCCCTGATACCCAGACGTACCTGCGGCAAACTGGCGGACCCCGGTCGGCGTCCCGCTGCGGTAGCATCGCGGCCCGTGGGTCCAGCGCCGTTCCAAGCATCCGCTACCGACCTCGAGGGCGGCGTCCGACTGCTGGAGGTCCACGGGGAGCTCGACCTCTCGACCGCGACCCAGCTCGAAGGTCCGCTCGAGGAGGCGATCCGCGACGCCGATGCCGCCGTGCTGGTCGACCTCAGCGACTGCCAGTTCATCGACTCGACCGGGATCGCGCTGATCGTCCGGGCCTGGCAGCGGGTCGACGCCGCCGCCGGCAACGGTGGCGAAGGCGGGCTGGTCCTCTGCTGCCAGAACGAGCAGGTCCGGCGCGTCCTCGAGGTGACCGGCCTCGAGCACTCGCTGCGCATCTTCGCGACCCGCGACGAAGCCGCCGCGGCGCTTCGCGGGTGACCCTCGTCACCCTGGCCGGCCGCCGCGATTAACCGCCCCGGCACCGGGTAGGCGCCATCGATGCCCGCTCCGCGACGACCGAAGCTGCCCCGCGAGCTGTTCGAGACGCGCACCCACGCCTGGACCTCGCTCGGCCTCGGCGAGGAGATCGAGACGCGGGACGTCTCGGCGCGCTCGCTGCTCGGCCTGGTCGCCGCCGTGCTGGCCATGATCGCGACGCTGATCGTCTACTCGCACCGGCGCCAGATCGCCCCCGGATACGGCGAATGGTTCCGGGTCGGCACGGTGATCGTCCTGGTGATCGTCGGCAGCGCCGCGATCCACTGGCTCGCACGCTCGCTGCAGCCCCGCCTCTACCGGCGGCTCGACCCGGCCACCGCGGGCACGGCCGGCTTCGTCCTCCGCCTGCTGGCGACGCTGGCGGTGGTCGTGGTGGCGCTGCGGATCGCCGGCGTCAACGCCTCCGCGCTCGCCGTCGGCGGCGCCTTCACCGCGGTGCTGCTCGGCCTCGCCGCCCAGCAGAGCCTCGGCGCGATCTTCGCCGGCGTCGTCCTGCAGAGCACCCGACCCTTCCGGGTCGGCGAACGGGTGCGCTTCGTCGGCGGGGCGCTGGCCGGGTCCCTGGAGGGGACGGTGACCTCGCTCGGCCTCTTCTACACGACGCTCAGCCAGGGGGCCGACCGGCTGATGGTGCCCAACAACGTCATCCTGCTCCTCGCGGTGGTGCCGCTGCGCGAGCCGGAGAAGGTCGACGTCAAGGTCCGCTTCCCGCGCCACGTCAGCCCGCGCGAGATCGAGCAGCAGCTGCTGCACACGATCACGGTGCCGACCCGCTACCGGCCGAGCGTCGCGCTCGAGGAAATCGACGCCGACAGCGTCATCGTCAGGATCAGCGCCACGCCGCTGCGCTCCGAGGACGGCTCGCAGCTGGCCGACGAGGTGCTGGAGGCGCTGCGGCGCCACGACACCTCCGAACAGGAAGCGCGCGCGGCCTCGCTGCGCGACTGAGCGGACCGGGTCAGGCGAAGATCAGGATCGCCGCGTTGACCAGCACCGCGAGCGGCGTGCCGATCAGCGACAGCGTGCGGAAGAACCTGGCGAAGCCGCCGCGGTAGCGGACGCTCTCCATCAACAGCAGGCCGACCACGTGGGCCATGTTGATCAGGCCGACGGCGATCGCGACGCCGATCGCGACGGCGCGCCAGCCGGTCGCGTTGCCGCCGGTGACGGCGACCGCGGCGAGCAGGATGACGACGATCGTGCCGACGACCCCGAGCGTCATCCCGGCGAAATCGCCGCGACCGAGGCCGGGCAGATAGGCCGAGCCGACCTCGTGCGCGGCGTCGTTGTTCGAATAGCCGGCCGCCGACTCCTCGGTCTTGACGACGTGCTCGTTGCCCGCCGGGCCGCCGTCGACGACGACCAGCTTCAGCGGCGGCTCGAGCGAGTCCTCGGCGTGCTTCCAGAGTTCGCCCTCGTACCAGTCCTTGTCGTCGTCGGCGTGGGAGAAGATCAGGATCTCGTCGGCGGGCCCTTTGAAGAGCGCGTCCTGGGCGGCCTGGACGGGATCGGGGTCGCCGACTTCGGCGCTGACGTCGAGGCCGGCCGCGCGCGCCGCGGCGACTGCGGTGGCGAGCCGCTCCTCGGCTTCGACCCGCGGCTCGTCGATGTCGCCGAGCGTGTGGTGGAGCGGGTCGATCTCTACCGCCGGGGCGACGAGGCGGATCGCCGTCCCGGCGCCGTCGCCCGCCGGGACCTCGCGCTTCAGGGCATCGATCGACTCCGGCGAGCCGAAGGCTGGGGTGACGATCGCGATCAGGTTGCGGGCAGGCATCTCACTGGTTCTCGTCCGGCGGGAGCGGCTCGTCGGGCTCGCCGTACTCGTCGGGGTCCTGGGGCTCCTCCGGCTCGGCCATGCCGTCCGGAAAACGGTGTTGGTCGCCGTGTTCGGCGATGTCCTCGAGGTCGCGCTCGGCCAGCTCGAAGCCCTCGGCCTGGCCCTCGCCGCTCTCGACCAACGGCTGTTCGGCCGGGTCGTCGGTGTCGGCGGGCACGCTGCCGCCGATCCCCGCGGCTTCGCGGGCGGCCTCCGCTTCCTCCTCCTCGACGAGCTCCTCGTCGCGCTCGGGCGCGGCGCTCACGAGAGGGCCTCCGACTCCGCGGTCCGCCCGGTCGAGCCGGCGTCGACCGCGACGTTCGGCGAGGCGGGCGCCTGGGCGATCGGATCGAGCTGATCACCACCGCCGGAGCGGCCGACCCGCCAGCCGACCAAGCCGCCGATCGCGGCGCCGAGCGCCAGCAGGGTGACGGACCTGAACGGCCTGCGCGTGACTTTCGACGCGGTGCCGTGGGCGGTGTGCTTCGCGGTCGTCTTGACCGCCTGACGGGCGAGCCTGGCCTTGACTGACATGTCGACACGTTACCCGCGGTCGGAGGTCGATAACCGCCGATCCGCAGCTGCCGAGGGCAGGTCATCGATCTCAGGGCGTCGGCGGACGGGAAGCGACGGACGGGGCGTCGTGATGGGACGGGGAAGGGACGTGGGCGTCCTGGCGGGACGGCAAGGGATGAGGCACCCCGAAGGGACGGAACAGGGACCCGGCCATCTCGGCGGCGACCCGGGCAGGCTGTGGCCGCCGCCGAGATGGCCGGGTCATGAGGGGACGGCGGGGGTCCGAGGAGGCGGCCGGGGGTCAGAGGGACGGCCGGAGTCCGAAGGGGCGGCCGGGGAGTGCGGTCGTCCTTTGTTCGGCCGTGCGGGCCGAAGGACGACCGCACCCGGACGGGTGACGCCGAGGGCCGGTGGTCGTGACGGAGATGCCGGGAACCTCGCGGGTGACGTGAGGGAGAGATCGTGAAGTCCACGCTTCTTCCACGGTCACGAAGACGCAACCGACCTTGACCACACCATGGTGTGGTCGAAGTCGACAGGGCGATCCCGGGGACCGCGGATCCCCACGAAGGCGCACGTCTTCCCTGCGATCGCGACATCTCCGCGACGGATGGGACGACGCTCCCCGCCGCGTCCCGTTCCGGTCCGACTTGGCCGTCCCATGGACGGCCAAGTCGTACCGCGACGGGACGCGGCGGGGAGCGTCGTCCCATCCGTCACGGAGACGT
>DASZZB010000163.1:0-6814 GCA_035545115.1 Solirubrobacterales bacterium
CTCGAATACCGCGGCTACGACTCGGCCGGCATCAGCCTGCTCGAGCGCGGTGACGTGGAGTCCGTCCACGCGGTCGGCAACCTCGCCAACCTGCGCGCCGCGATCGCCGCCGCCGCCAACGGCAACGGTGCGCTCGCCCCGGCCGCGACCGGGATCGCCCACACCCGCTGGGCCACCCACGGGCGGGTCACCGAGGAGAACGCCCACCCGCACGACGACAGCTCCGGCAAGGTCCACATCGTCCTCAACGGGATCGTCGAGAACCACGCCGAGCTGCGCAGGCGCCTGATCGCCGAAGGCCAGGAGTTCACCTCCGAGACCGACGCCGAGGTGGTCGCCCACCTGATCGCCCACCACTACGACGGCGACCTCGCCGCCGCCACCCGCGCCGCCTACGCCGAGCTGCGCGGCCACTACGCCTTCGTCGCGATGCACGCCGCCGAGCCGGGCCGCCTGCTCGGGGCGCGCAAGGAGTGCCCGCTGGTCGCCGGGGTCGGCGAGGGGGAGACCTTCCTCGCCTCGGCGATCCCCGCCTTCCTCGCCCACACCCGGGTCGCGGTGCCGATCGAGAACGGCGAGATCGTCGAGATCGAGGCGGGAGGCGTGCGGATCACCGACGCCGACGGCACCCCGGTCGCGCGCGCCGCCGAGGAGGTGACCTGGGACGCCGAGGCCGCCGAGAAGGGGGGGTACGAGACCTTCATGCTGAAGGAGATCCACGAACAGGCCGACGCGGTCGCCGAGACGATCACGGACCGGCTGCCCGCCGACGACGGCGTCGACCTCACCGATGTCGATCTCCCCGACTCCTTCCTCCGCGACGTCGGCCGGATCGTGATCGTCGCCTGCGGCACCAGCTACCACGCCGGCCTGGTCGGGCGCTACGCGATCGAGGAGTGGGCGCGGGTGCCGGTCGAGATGGACATCGCCTCCGAGTACCGCTACCGCAACCCGGTGGTCGGCACCAGCGACCTCGTCGTCGGCATCACCCAGTCGGGCGAGACCGCCGACACCCTGGCGGCGATGCGCCTCGCCCGCGAGGCGGGCGCCAAGGTGCTGGCGGTCACCAACATCATGGGCAGCCAGGCGACCCGGGACGCCGACGCCGTCCTCTACACCCGCGCCGGCCTCGAGATCGGCGTCGCCGCGACCAAGACCTTCCTCGCCCAGGTGGCGGCCATGTACCTGCTGGGGCTGCGGATCGCGCAGCTGCGCGAGACGCTGCCGCCGCGGCGGATCGCCGAGCTGGTCGCCGAGCTGAAGGCGCTGCCGCGGAAGATCGACGAGACGATCGAGGCCGTCGAGGGCCCGGTCCGCGCCGTCGCCGAGCGCTACGCCGACTGCGAGTTCTTCCTCTACCTCGGTCGACACATCGGCCTGCCGGTCTGCCTCGAGGGGGCGCTGAAGCTGAAGGAGATCTCCTACATCCCCACCGACGCCTACGCGGCGGGGGAGATGAAGCACGGGCCGATCGCGCTGCTCGACGAGTCGACGCCCGTGGTCTGCATCGCCACCGAGAGCCCGGTGCTCGAGAAGGTGCTCTCCAACGTCGAGGAGGTGCGGGCGCGCGGCGCCGAGACGATCGCGATCGCCACCGCGGGCTCCGCGCGGCCCGCCGAGGTGGCCGACACGACGATCGAGGTGGCCGCCTCGGACTGGATCCTGCAGCCGATCCTGGCGGTGCTGCCGCTGCAGCTCCTCGCCTACGACATCGCCAACGCGCGCGGCCTGAACGTCGACCAGCCGCGCAATCTCGCCAAGACGGTCACCGTCGAGTAGCCCTCCGGCGGGCGCTCGGGACCCGTTCCGGGTCGCGGGATGCTATGAACCCGCCCATGCGCGTATCCCTGAAGCTCCCGGTCCTTGTCCTCGCGGCCGTCCTGGCCGCCGCGATCGTCGTCGCCGGCTGCGGCGGCTCGAGCGGCGGCGGCGGGGAACCGGCGAGCCTGGCGCCCGCGAAGGCGCCGGTCTACCTCGAAGTGGACCTGAGCCCGGAAGGCAAGACGAGCGAAGAATTCAACGAACTTGCGCAGAACGTCCTCGGGATCGAAAACGTCGGCGAATTCGTCGCCGAACAGCTCGAACAGCAGGCGCTCGGCGAGGGCCAGAAGTTCGACTTCGAAGAAGAAGTCGAACCGTGGCTGGGCGAAAAGGCCGGGATGTACCTGATCGGCTACGACGGGGACGAATTCGACGGCTACGGGGTGGCGATCGAAACGACCGACACCGGCGAAGCCGAAGAATTCATCGAAAAGCGCGTCGAAGCGGGCGACGAGGAAGCCGAAGAAAGCGAATTCGAAGGCCATAAGTACTACGTCGAGCCCGAAGACGAATCGGTCGTCGGCCTGATCGGCGACTACCTCGCCTTCGGCGAAACCAAGGCCAACTTCGAGGAAATGGTGAAGATCTCCGAAGCTGGCGAAGGGCTGGACGGGTCCTCGAAGTTCAAGACCGCGATGGAAGGCCTCGAATCGGGCGGGATCGGCAGCGTCTACGTCGACATCGGCGGCATGATCGAAGAAGCGAAAGGCCTGATCCCGGCGGAAACCGAAGCCTTCTTCGACCTCCTGCAGATCGAACCGAAGCAGGCGACCGCGGCCGCCGCCGTGATCCCGCACGCCGAACAGATCGAGCTGAACCTCTCGACCACGCTCGGCGAGACGACCGTGCCGAGCGGCGACGCGACGCCGCTGCTCGAATCGCTCCCCGCCACCGCGGTCGCCGCCTTCGCCTCGCCCGACGTCGGCAAGAGCTTCGGCGAAGGGATCGACGAGCTCGACGAAGAAGGCATCCCCGGCCAGATCGGCCCGGGCGAACTGAAGCCGGCGCTGGAAACGGTCGGGATCAACCTCGACTCGATCGCCGAATCGATCGGCGACGTCGGCGGCTTCGTCGAAGGGGCGAGCATGGGCAGCCTCGGCGGCGCGGTGGTGATCGACACCAGCAACGCGGCGGAAGCCAAGAGCACGGTCGGCAACATCGGCCTGCTGCTGCGGGCGACCGGGACCAAGGGGGTCACCGCGATCGGCGGCAAGGTCAGCGGCTTCTCGATCCACTCCGCCGAACTCGGCCGCAAACCCGTGATCGTCGGCGCCTCGGACGACAAGATCGTCATCTCCTACGGCCCGAGAGCCGCCGCCCAGGCCCTGCGCAGCAACGCGAAGACGCTCGGCTCGACTGCCGACTTCGAAGCGGCGAAGGGCTCGCTCGGCTCGACCCCGATGACCTCGTTCGTCGACGGCCGCCCGGCGCTGAGGCTGGTCGACGCGCTGCTCTCGCCGGCCGAAGAGGCCAAGCTCGCCGACGCCCGGCCGTACCTGCGGAAGATCTCCTACGTCGGGATCGGCTCGGAGGCGAAGGGCGAGGCGACCACGGCGAAGGTGATCGTCGGCCTGCGGAAATAGCCCGCCGGGCGGGTAGGTTGGCGGCCATGGAGCCGTGGCTGCGTGGGCTGTACGACGCCGAGGGGATGCGGGCGGTCGACCGCTGGGCGATCGAGGACCGGGGAGTCGACCCGCTCGCCCTGATGGAGGCCGCCGGGCGGGCGGTCGCCGAGGCGGTGGCGCGGCTGGCGCCGCAGGGGCCGGTGCGGGTCGTCTGCGGCAAGGGCAACAACGGCGGCGACGGCCTGGTCGCGGCGCGCCTCCTGCGTGAGATGGGCTTCGAGGCCGAGGCGCTCCTGCTCTGGCCCGCCGGGGAGCTGAGCGAGGACGCGGCGGCGAACCTGCGGCGGCTATACGACCCTCCGGGCGGCGTTCGCAGTTCTCCGCGCTATCCGGCCATTTCTGCGAACGCGCCGGTGGTCGAGGTCGGCGACGGCGATGTCGCGGCGCGGCTGGCCGGCTCGGGCGCCGTCGTCGACGCGATCTTCGGCACCGGCTTCGCCGGGGCGCCGCGCGAGCCCGCCACCGCCGCGATCGCCGCGATCGGCGACTGTGGTGCGCCCGTCGTCGCCTGCGACGTCGCCTCCGGCGTCGATGCCGCCACCGGGGAGGTCGCCGGCGCGGTGGTCGAGGCCGACGTCACCGTCACCTTCCACGGCGCCAAGCTCGGCCACCACGTCGCCCCCGGCAAGTGGGCGACCGGCGAGCTGGTGGTGGCGCCGATCGGCATCCCGGCGGGCGCGCCCGAGCCCGCCGCGGCGGGCGTGATCGAACCCGCCGTCCTCGACCTCGCCCCGCGCCGCGGAGCCCGCTCGACCAAGTTCAGCTCCGGCCAGGTGACGATCGCGGGCGGCTCGCGCGGCCTCACCGGGGCGGTGCGGATGTCCTCGACCGCGGCGATCCGGGCGGGCGCCGGATACGCGACCGTGGTCGTCCCCGCCGACCTCGAGCCGGTCTTCGAAGCAGCCGAGGTCGAGGTGATGTCACGCGGCATCGCCGGTCCGTCCGGGCGCCTCGGCACCGAGTCCGCCGCCGCCGTCCTCGCCGGCTTCGAGCGCGCCGCCGGCGGCGTGTTCGGCCCGGGGCTCGGCCGTGACGACGACTCGCTGGCGCTCGCCCGCGAGGTCGTCCCCCGGATCGAGGCGCCGCTGGTGATCGACGCCGACGGCCTCAACGCCTTCGCCGGGCAGCTCGACCGCCTCGCCGCCCGCTCCGCGCCGACGATCCTCACCCCGCACGCCGGCGAGCTCGGTCGCCTGCTCGAGCGCGACGCGGCCGACATCGGCGCCCACCGGCTCGCCGCCGCCAAGGAGGCGGCCGCCTGGAGCGGCGCCGTCGTCGTTCTCAAGGGCGACGATACGATCGTCACCGACGGCGAGCGGGTCGCGGTCAACGCCGTCTCGGCCCCCGGGCTCGCCACCGCCGGCAGCGGCGACGTCCTCTCCGGGATGACCGCGGCGCTCCTCGCCCGCGGGCTCGAGCCCTTCGCCGCCGCCTGCGCCGCGGTGATCGCCCACGCGCGGGCGGGACGGGAGGCGGCGCGCCGACTCGGCGCCGCCGAGTCGGTGATCGCCGGCGACGTGATCGCCGCGATCCCCGTGGGCCTGCGCTCCGCCGGGGCGGTCGAATAATCTCGCCCGCACCGATGAAGACCGCCGCCGAGATCATGGACCGCGACGCCCCCAGCGTCACCCCGGAGGACGACGCGCGCGCCGCGATCGACCTGCTGGCGAAGACCGACCTCGGCGCCGTCCCGGTCGTCGATGCCGACCGCAAGGTGGTCGGCATCGTCAGCGAGTCCGACCTGATCCTCGCCGACGAGCAGTCCGACCTGCATCTGCCGCACTACCTGAACATCATGGGCGGGATCGTCTTCGTCGGCTCGATGAAGGGCTTCGAGAAGCGGCTCGAAAAGGCGTTCGCGACGAAAGTGTCGGAGCTGATGAGCGCCGACCCGATCGTCGCCCGCACCTACGAGGCGGCCGATCGGGTGGCGAAGAAGATCGCCGATCACCATCACAACCACCTGCCGGTGGTCGACGAGGACGGGCGGTTGGCGGGCATGGTCACGCGGGCCGACGCGCTCGCCGCCGTCGTCGACGGATAGCGCCGATGGAGCGGGCGGTCGCCCGGATCGACCTCGGCGCGCTGCGCGCCAACTGCGAACGGCTGCGGGCCGAGCTGGGTAGGGCGCGGCTCTGCGCGGTGGTCAAGGCCGACGGCTATGGCCACGGGGCTGTCGACTGCGCCCGCGCGGCGCTCGACGGCGGCGCCACGGCACTGGCGGTGGCGACGGCGGGCGAGGCCGCGGAGTTGGCCAGGGCCGGCCTCGCGGGCGCGCAGCGCTGCGGTCCGCTGGTGGTCGCCGGCGGCGTGCAGCTGGTCACTCGTCCGCTGGTCGACAGCGGCACCGAGCTGCTGACCCTCGGCGCGTTGATCGACGAGGAGGTCGACGTAGCGCTCGGCGCCGGCTCGGAGGTCGCGCTCTGGACGCCTGGCTTCCTCGGCCTCCTCGCCGCCC
The DNA here is from genome assembly GCA_035545115.1 of Solirubrobacterales bacterium. Lineage (GTDB taxonomy): Bacteria > Actinomycetota > Thermoleophilia > Solirubrobacterales > 70-9 > VAYN01. The sequence goes on from DASZZB010000163.1 coordinate 5,905, forward strand.
GCGCCCGCGCCGCCGGACGGCCCGCGCGCGTCCACGTCAAGCACGACAGCGGCATGGGCCGGCTGGGGACCTTCGACGGCGAGGAGGTGGTGCGGCTCGCCCGCGCCGTCGCCGCCGATCCCGACCTCGAGCTCGCCGGCGTCTGGACCCACTTCGCGACCGCCGACGAACCAGGCGACGACGAGGGCTATTTCTTCGAGCAGCTCGACCGCTTCGAGCCGGTCGCCGCGGCGGTGCGCGCCGAGTTCCCCGGCGTCACCGTCCACGCCGCCAACAGCGCCGCGGTCTTCCGCTCCTCGCGCTCGCACTTCGACATGACCCGTTGCGGAGTGGCCCTGTATGGGCTTGACCCCTTTCAGCTCGATCCGCTCGCGCACGGGTTGAAGCCGGTGATGTCCCTGCGCTCCCACGTCGCCGCCGTGAAGCGCTTCCCGGCCGGGCAGAGCGCCGGCTACGGGCGGCGCTGGAAGGCGCCGCGGGACACCTGGGTCGGCGTCGTCCCGCTCGGGTATGGCGATGGCGTGCGCCGCGCCCTCACCAACGGGTGCGATGTCCTGGTCGGCGGTCGGCGCCGGCCGCTGGTCGGCACCGTCTCGATGGACAACCTGACGGTCGACCTCGGCCCCGAGACCGACGTCGAGCCAGGCGCGGAGGCGGTGCTGATCGGGCGCCAGGGCGAGGCGGAGGTCCGCGCCGAGGAGATCGCCGCCCGCCTCGGCACGATCAACTACGAGGTGACCTGCGCGATCTCCGCACGGGTCCCGCGGGTCGCGGCAGGGCCCGCGTGAGCCTCGCCGACGACCTGCGGGCCGCGCCGCTCCCGGCCGCCGCGCGCCGGGCGCTCGGCGGGGGGGAGGGTGTCTGGATCGTCGGCGGCGCGGTCCGCGACGCGGCGCTCGGCCGCGAGGTC
>DASZZB010000164.1:0-2748 GCA_035545115.1 Solirubrobacterales bacterium
GCGACGAAGTCGTTCAGCAGCGGCGGGCCGACGCGGCGGATCGCCTGCGGCAGGATCACATGGCGCATCGCCTGCGTCTGGGTGAGGCCGACCGAGAGCGCCGCGTCGGTCTGGCCCCGGTGGACCGAGTCGATGCCGGCCCGGTAGACCTCGGAGACGTAGCCGCTGTAGGAGAGGGTCAGGGCGATGCCGCCGAGCACCACCGGGTCGGTCGGCAGCCCTTCCAGTTCGAGCGCCGGGATGCCGAAGCCGATCAGGTAGACGAGCAGCACGGTCGGCACGCCGCGGAAGAGGTCGACCCAGACGGTGGCCAGCAGCCGCACCGGGAAGAGGCCGGGCGAGCGGTTGACGCGGACCAGCGCGATCGCCAGGGCGATCACCAGCACCGCGACCTCGACCACCATGAAGATCTTGATGTCGAGCCAGAAGCCGCTCAGCACTTCCGGGAAGGCGTTGCGGAATTCGCTCCAGCTGAAGAAGGTCTCGCGGACGCTCGGCCAGCCGGGGCTGGTCAGGACCAGCGCCGCCAGGCCGCCGATCACGACCACCGAGGAGACGGCGGCGATCAGTGCGTTGCGGCGCGCCCTGGCGCGCTTGGCCTCCTCGCGTTCGCGGCGACGGTCACCCTGGGGGCGATCGCCGGGGCTGATGGTGGCGGCCTCGTTCACCCGCCGTGGGGCGCCTCAGTGGAGTTCCGGCGCGTCGGCGGCCTGACTCATCCACCGCTGCGTGATCTTTTCCAGTTCGCCCGATTCTTCGAGCGCTTCGACCGCCCCCGAGACGCAGGTGGTCAGCGGCGAGTCCTTGGCCAGGAGGGCGCCCCATTCTTCGCCTTCGGCGTTGCCGAACTGGCCGACGATCTTGGCGTTTTCGACCTGCGCTTCGGTCAGGTAGAGCGCCGTCGGCAGGTCGACCACGACCGCTTCCACCTGTCCGTTCTTGAGCGCGGTGACGACGTCGCCGGAGCTGTTGAAGACTTCCGGTTTGCTCGACGGTTCGATGAATTCCTCGACCGCCTTGAGGCTCGTCGTGTCGATCTGGACGCCGAACTCGACGTCCTTCAGCTCGGCCAGCGACCCGGCCTTGGCGGCTTCCGAGTCTTCCAGCGCGACCACCGCCTGGTCGGCCTGGTAATACGGCGCCGAGAAGTCGACCGCCTTTTCGCGGGTCGGCGTGATCGAGATCTCGTTGACGTCGAAGTCGAAGCTCTTCGGTCCCGGCGCGTAGGAGGAGTCGAACGGCTCGACCGTCCACTTGATCTTCGCTTTCGGGTAGCCGAGCTGCTTGCCGATCGCGTAGGCGACGGCGCTCTCGAACCCTTCCCCGTTGGCCGGTTCGTCGTCTTCGAAGTAGGGCGGGTAGGCCGGTTTGTCGGTGGCGACGGTGAGCGTCCCCGCGGTGTGCGTCTGCAGCTTCGACGGCGTGCAGTCGGAGGCGGTCGCGGTCGTGCCTTCGCCGCTCGTCGCGCTCGACTTCTTGCCGCCGCAACCCGCCAGCAGCGCCAAGGCGAGGGCGAACACGGAGACGATGGCGAGGGTCGATCTGCGCATGGGAGTCCGGGACCGGAGGCGCTGCATCCTATGTGACGCGGCGGCGGCCGGACGGCCTAGATGCCCGCGCGAGCGGCGAACCTGGCGACCTGGGCGGCGAAGCGTTCGGCGTCCTGGAAGAGCATCCCGTGCGCGGCGCCCGCGTAGATCGAGAGCGCCGAGCCGGGGATCCGGGCGTGCATGCGGCGCGCGTTGACCGGCGGCACGCCGGGATCGAGGGCGCCGTTGGTGAGCAGGGTCGGCGTGGTGATGCCCGGCAGGCCGCGCCAGGTGCCGGTGTAGCGGAGGAAGCCTTCCTCGGCCGCTTCCTGGCGCTTCAGGGTGCGCGCCGAGACCTTCTCCTGGGGGATCGCCTCGAAGCCGTGGACGAAGCGGAGGGCCGCCGCGCCACCCGCCGCGGTCGGCGGGAAGAGCAGTTCGAGGAAGACCTGGTCGCCGGTCTTCGGGTCGGCGAGTTCGCGGACCAGCCCGGGTGGCGGCGGCACCGTGTGCGGGCTGCCCGCGTCGCCGCCGGTGGTGACCAGGGCGCGGAGCAGGCCGGGCTTCTGCTCGGCCAGCGTCAGGCCGATCTCGCCGCCCATCGACCAGCCGACCAGGGTCGGCTGCTGCAGGCCGAGGGCTTCGATCAGCGCCCCGGTGTCCCGCGCCATCAACGGCACCGTGATCGGCCGCGAGAGGTCGTCGGTGGTGTAGCCGACGCCGCGGTTGTCGAAGATCGTGACCCGGAAATGGCGCGCCAGCGGGTGGAGCAGGTAGGTCATCCAGAGGCTCATCGACGCGGTGTCGCCCTGGACCATGATCAGGTCGGGGCCGTGGCCGAACTGGCGGTAGCCGATCTCGATCCCGTCGACCGGCAGCCTGCGGACGGGGCCCTCGAAGGCGCCGGCGCCGGCCAGCTTCGAGTGCGGCACCAGCTTCGGCGCGGCCTGGCCGACCACGTCTGCGGGCGTCGCGGCACCGGCCGCCGCAGGCGCCGCCGAGACCGCCAGGACGGCGGCGGCGGCGAGCAGCGCAAGGCCGATCCGACGAACGATCATGACCGGGGAACCTAGACGATCGATCCACGGCGCTCCGGGGGCGGGAAAGGGATGCGGGCGTCGTTGGGGGGACACTCGAGGGACGTGGGCGTCGTGGCGGGACGGCCGAGGGATGTGGGCACCCCGGCGGGACGAACAAGGGACCCGGCCATCACGGCGAC
>DASZZB010000165.1:0-5982 GCA_035545115.1 Solirubrobacterales bacterium
GCCTGGGCCTCGGCGATGATGTGGTTGACCAGCGTCGTCTTCCCCGAGGACTCGGGGCCGAAGATCTCGACGATCCGGCCGCGCGGCACGCCACCGATCCCCAGGGCCAGATCGAGCGCCAGCGAGCCGGTCGGGATCGAGTCGACCTTGATCGTGCCTTTGTCGCCGAGGCGCATCAGCGAGCCGACGCCGAAGTCACGCTCGATCTGGGTGACGGCGGCCTCGAGCGCCGCGTCCTTCGCCTTCGCCTCCTTGGCAGAGGCGTCCTTCAAGTTCACTTTCTTCTCCGCCATCTCAGATCATCACCTCACTGCTGCCTCAGGACAGCTCGACTTGGGCCAGCGGCGCGTACCGCGCACCACCTGGCTGGAGTTCAGAACGGTAGAGCGTCATCCGGACGCCAAGGAAAGGCTCCTTGAGCTCTTCGGGAAGGTCTCCGGGCCGCCTCGCGACCGCGGCGGGGCGGCGCGAGCCGTGCCCCTCCGCCCGCACCCTGGCGACCGTCACATGGGGCCAGAAATCGCGCTCCTCGGCCTCGTGGAGGCCCGCCGCGGCCAACCTCTCCACCAGCCCACGCTGCAGGTCGCCGGTCGCCGGGGAGGGCGCCGGGAGGGCGAAGAGCGACGCCCGTCGCCGGCGCGGCAGCGGGATCGGGTCCTCGAGCTTCAAGAGCGGCGCCGGGGCGCCGCTGCGCCCCACCACCGCGGCGATCCCCTCGACCTCGGCCGCCTCGCGGTGGCCGAGGAAGGCCAGCGTCAGGTGCAGTGACCTGCGGCGCACGGGCCGCAGCGCCGGATCGACCAGCTCGCGCTCCCCCCACGCCGCCAACCCGTCGCGGATCCGCTCGGGCAGATCCAACGCCACGAACACCCGCTGTCGCCTCCCCCGTCTCTCCTGACTCGCCATACGGCCAAGCTAGGGAGGAAATTCGCGCGGCTCAATACCTATTCGTGACTTTTACGTGCCAAGTAGCTGGCGCAACATGTGCATCGCCACCAGCGCCGAGCGTTCGCGGATGTCGTGGCGGTCGCCGGGGATCACCGGGTCGCGGGCGATCGCCGTCCCGTCGGCCAGCCGCGCGTCGAAGCAGACGTAGCCGACCGGCTTCTCCTCGGTCCCTCCCCCCGGCCCGGCGATCCCGGTGATCGAGACCGCCACGTCGGCCTCGAAACGCCGCAGCGCTCCCAGCGCCATCGCCTCTGCCACCTCGGGTGAGACCGCGCCGTGGGTCTCGAGCAGCTCCTTCGGCACCCCGAGGAGCCCTTCTTTCGCCTCGTATGAGTAAGCGACGACGCTTCCGGCCAGGTAGTCGGAGGCGCCCGGCAGGTCGGTGATCCGCGCCGCCAGGAGCCCACCGCTGCAGGACTCCGCCAGCCCCAGCCGGCGCCCCCGCAGCAGCTTCGCCACCTGTTCGTCGATCGTCTCGCCGTCGAGGCTGAACGTCTCCCGCCGGTGGCGGCGCGCCAGCCCGTCGCGGACCGCCATCGCCACCGCCTCGGTCTCCTCGCGCCAGCGCACATCGATCTCGATCTCGCCGCGCCGCAGGCAGGTGGTGATCTCGACCGCGCCGACGTCGACCCCGTCGTCGGCCTCGATCTCGCGCAGGCTCCTGGCGATTTCCGACTCGGGGACGCCGAACATCCGCAGCGTCAGCCCGTGCAACGGCGTCGCCCGCCCCAGCACGGCCCCCACCGCCTCGGTCGCCATCGCCCGCGGCCACATCGGCCGCAGCTCGCGCGGCGGGCCGGGCAGGACGACGACCACCCGCTCCCCGGCGGGCACGACCAGCCCCGGCGCCGTCCCGACCGGATCGAGCGCCTCCGCCCCCTCCGGGACCATCGCCTGCTTGCGGTTGGCGTCCATCACCGCCGCCTCGTCGAATTTCCAGTTCCGCCGCGCCGCGAACCGCCGCAGGATCGCGGCGATCCTCTCCTCCATCGCCGTGTCGAGTCGCATCGGACGCCCGGCGAAGCGCGCCACGATCTCCGCGGTCAGGTCGTCGGCGGTCGGCCCGAGGCCGCCGCTGGTGACGATCAGGTCCATGCCCTCGTCGGCGAGGAAGCGCAGCGCGTGCTCGAGGTCGTCGGGGCGGTCGGCGACGACCTCGATGTGGGCGACCTCGACCCCCAGCTCGGCCAGCCGTTCGCTGATCCAGGGGCCGTTGGCGTCGGCGATGCGGCCGGTGATCACCTCGGTCCCGGTGACCACGATCCCCGCCCGCACGACTCTCGCTCCCTCCATCGGCGGGACCGAAACTACCGGACCGTGGCGCTCAGGAAACGTCGCTCTCGCCGTCGACCGCGACCGGCGCCGGTGCCTCGCCGCCGCCGGGCCCGGGCCCCCCGACCACGCGGACCAGGTCGGCCTGGGTGATCAGCACCTGGCGCGGTTTCGAGCCCTCGTAGCCGGAGATGACGCCGCGCCGCTCGAGCATGTCGATCAGCCGCCCGGCGCGGGTGTAGCCGACCCGCAGGCGCCGCTGGATCATCGACACCGACGCGGTTTCGGTCTGCACGACGAGCCGGATCGCCTCGTCCAGCAGGTCGTCGGAGTCGGGGTCGAAGTCGTCCTCGCCGCGCTCCTCCCCGGCGACCTCCTCGGGCGCCTCCAGCAGCTCCTCCTCGAAGTCCGGTTCGCCCTGCCTGCCCCAGTGCTCGGTGATCCGGGCGATCTCGTCCTCGGTGATGAAGGCGCCCTGGACGCGCTGCAGCTTCGAGGTGCCGGCGCCGCGGAAGAGCATGTCGCCCTGCCCGAGCAGCGACTCGGCGCCGCCCTGGTCGAGGATCACCCGCGAGTCGGTCTGCGAGGAGACCGCGAAGGCGATCCGCGAGGGGATGTTGACCTTGATCGTGCCGGTGATGATGTCGGTCGAGGGCCGCTGCGTCGCCAGCACCAGGTGGATGCCGGTGGCGCGCGACTTCTGGGCGAGCCGGATGATCGCGTCCTCGACTTCGGCCGGGGCGACCATCATCAGGTCCGCGAGCTCGTCGATCACGCAGAGGATGTGCGGCAGCGGCGCCTCGCCGGCCTTGCGGCGGATCCGGTTCAGCTCCTCGAGGTTGCGGGCGCGGGCCTGCGACATCACGCCGTAGCGCGTCTCCATCTCGGTGATCAGGTTGGCGAGCACGTTGGCGGCGAGCCGCGGCGAGGTCACCACCGGGGTCAGCAGGTGGGGGACGTGCTCGTAGTGGTTCAGCTCGACCTGCTTCGGGTCGACCAGCACCAGGCGCACCTCGTTCGGCGAGGACGCCATCAGGATCGAAGAGAGCATCGCGTTGACGCAGGCGCTCTTGCCCGAGCCGGTGGTGCCGGCGACGAGCACGTGCGGCATCTTCGCGATGTCGGTCCAGACGGCGTTGCCGTCGATCCCCTTGCCGAGCCAGGCGACCAGCGGCGAGGCCTTCTGCGGTCGGCCCGCGTAGATGTCGCCGAGGCGGACCATGCGGCGCTTCGCGTTCGGCACCTCGACCCCGACCGCCTGCTTGCCGGGGATCGGCGCGAGGATGCGGATGTCGGTCGAGGCGAGCGCGTAGGCGAGATCGTTGGCCAGCTCGGTGACCTTCTTGACTTTGATGCCGGGGGCGAGGCGCAGTTCGTAGAGCGAGACGTGCGGGCCGCTGACAACGCCGACGATCTTCGCCTCGACCCCGAAGTGGCCGAGCGTCTCGATCAGCTTGCGCCCCACCGCTTCCTGGTCGCGGGGATCGGGCCCTTTGTCGCCTTTGCCCCGCTCGAGCACGCGCGGGGACGGCATCGCGTAGTCGATCTCCTCCGAGGTGGTGACGCCGCGCAGGTTGCCTTGCGGGGTGATCCCCGGGGAGCTCTCCTCGGGTTCGGGGAGGACCTCCTGCACCGGCTCGGGTTCCGCGGGCTCGGGCTCGGGCTCCGGTTCGGGATCCGCGGCGCTCCCGTCGGCGAGGTCGACCTCGGTGTCGGCGTCGAACAGCCCGGGGGCGAAGATGTCGTCGTCCTCGGCCAGGGCGACGGTCGGCTCGACCTCGTCGTCCTCCGGGTAGTCCCTCATCACGTCGGTGGGGGCGGCCTGCGTCTCGGCGGTGCGCTCCTCCCGCCGCCGGCGCCATTCGTCCGATCCGTGCCGGACCGTGCGGGCGGTGGCTTCGCCGCCGCGCACGCCGCCGGAGAAGAGGGCCTTCAACCCGTGCCCGAGGCCGCGCGCCACGGCCGAGACCGAGGTGCCGGTGAGGAGCATCCCCCCCGCGACCAGCATCAGCAGGGTGAAGATCCGCGCGCCGACGGCGCCGAACAGGTAGACGAGGCCGGTTTCGATCCCGTAGCCGACCTTGCCCCCTTCCCAGCCGAAGAAGAGCACGAAGAGGAGGTAGATCCCCGCCGCGACGAGGAAGAGCCCGATCAGGTCGAGGTGGCGCTGCTCGAGGCCGTCGAACAGCCGGATCCCACCACGGGATCTAGCGGCTTTGCCCCGTTTGGCTTTGCCTTTGGGTTTACGGGCAGGGGAGCGCTTCTGTCGAACGAACACGCGATCGATTTCGACGCCGACCCCCTATCCCCTGTCGATCTTCCGCTCAAGCGCCCAGGACCGCTCTAAATTCGGCATAAAACCACCGCAAAACGCGTGGAATGACCTCTAACATCGCTGGATGCTCAGCGCCGACCCCGATTCCCAGCAGGGCGGCCGCGTCCTCGTCGTCGAGGACGACGCCGACATCGCCGACGTCCTGCGCCGCTCGCTGCGCAACGAGGGCTATGAGGTGCGCACTTCGGCCGACGGCGTCGAGGCGCTCGACCTGGCCGTCGGGTTCGTCCCCGATCTGGTCGTGCTCGACCTCGGCCTACCCGGTCTCGACGGGGTCGAGGTCTGCCGTCGTCTGCGTGAGGACGGCGACGTGCCGATCCTGATGCTGACCGCCCGCGCCGAGACCGAGGACCGCGTCACCGGCCTCGACTCAGGCGCCGACGACTACCTGGTCAAGCCGTTCGAGCGCAAGGAGCTGCTGGCGCGGATCCGCGCCCTGCTGCGCCGCCGGCCGCCGCGCGGCGCCGCCTCGCTCGAGGTCGGCGACCTGCAGCTGAATCCCGACACCCGCGATGTCCACCGCGGCGACCGCGAGATCGAGCTGACCAACCGCGAGTTCGAGCTGCTCGAGTTCCTGATGCGCAACGAGCGCCTCGTCGTCTCGCGCGAGCGCCTGCTCGACGAAGTCTGGGGCTACGACCCGATGGCGGCGACCAACACGATCGACGTCTTCATCTCCAACCTGCGACGCAAGCTCGAGGCGGGCGGCGAGCCGCGCCTCCTCCACACCAAACGCGGCGCGGGGTACGTCCTCAAAGACTGATGTTCGCTGCCGCCCGCAGCAACACCGCGGCCTGGCTGCGCCGAGTCGTGCACCCCCGGGCCTGGCCGGTGCGCTGGCGGCTCGCCGCGGTCTCCTCCGGGCTGACGCTGGCGATCCTGATGGTCTTCGGCGGCACGATCGGCCAGATCGCCACCAGCCGCATCCGCGACGACTTCGACAACGAGATCCACGGCGCGGTCGAAATCCTCTCCAGCGAACTGAGGGTCCTCTACCCGCTGGTCGGCGAGCCGCATGTCGTCGGCCCCTCGCTGGGGACCTACGTCCTGCCCGACGACGCCTCGGTGCGGGTCTTCGACCGGGCCGGGGAAGTCGTCGGCGAACAGAACGGCGAGCGTCTCGGTCCGCCCGAACACCGCGGCACCAAGGAAGAAAACGGGATGCGGGTCGAGACCGAAATCCTCCGCGACAAGACCGGCGTGGTGACCGGCTACGTCCAGTACGGCCGCAGCACCGAGCATGTCGACGACACGATCGATCGCATCTGGCTGCTGATCGCCGCCGGAATCCTCGGCGGCACGCTGCTCGCCAGCTTCGCCGGGGTCGCGATCGCGAGCCGGGCGATGCGCCCGATCGCGGCGCTGACCGCGAGCGCCAAGGAGATCTCGGAGACCCGCGACCCGTCCCGCCACATGCCCGATCCGCC
>DASZZB010000166.1:0-2850 GCA_035545115.1 Solirubrobacterales bacterium
CCCCCCCCCCCCCCCCCCCCCGGGGGGGGCGAGGTGAGGGAGCCGGCGTGGGCCGGGAAGGGTCGAGGCCGGTGGGGCCCGGGACGGGGAGCTTTGCGTGAGGTTCCGTGAGAGGACCCGTCCGTCACAGGGACGTCGCGATCGCAGGGAAGATCGCGCTGCCTGATTTGACCCTGCCATGGCAGGGTCAAGGTCGGTTGCGTCTTCGTGACCGTGGCCACAGCCTGCCCGGGTCGCCGCCGAGATGGCCTGGTCCCTTCCCGTCCCTTCCCCTCCCGCCGCGACGCCACGTCCCTTCGGACGCCCTCGCAGCCCCATGGGATGATCATCCAGCCGTCGGCCGCAAAGTGGGACCATGCGCGTGGCCGTTCGTGTCCGAGGCGTAGGGGAGGCTGGGGGTTCGGCGGAGGATTGATGGCATGTATCTGAGATCGATCACGATGAAGGGCTTCAAGTCCTTCCCGGAGCGGGTGAGCCTCGAGTTCTCGCCCGGCGTCAGCGTGATCGTCGGGCCGAACGGGTCGGGCAAGAGCAACATCACCGACGCGGTGCTGTGGGCGCTCGGCGAGCAGAGCCCGGGGGCGATCCGCGGCGCCTCGATGCAGGACGTGATCTCGGCGGGCGGCAAGAACACCGCTCAGCGCCGCGAGGCCCAGGTCGAGGTGGTGATCGACAACTCCGACGGGCGCGCCGCGACCGAGTTCTCGGAGATCGCGGTCGAGCGGCGACTGGACCGGTCCGGCGACGCCGGCTACCGGCTGAACGGGGCGCGGGCGCGGCTCGCCGACATCACCGACGTGCTCTCCGACACCAACCTCGGCCGCGAGATGCACTCGGTGATCAGCCAGGGCCGGGTGGAGACGATCATCCACTCCAAACCGCGCGAGCGGCGCCTCCTGATCGAGGAGGCGGCGGGCCTCGGCAAGCACCGCAAGCGACGCCGGCGGGCCGAATTGAAGCTGCGCGGGACGCGCGACAACCTCGACCGGGCGCTCGACGTCGAGCGCGAGGCGCGGGCGCGGCTGCGGCCGCTGAAGCGCCAGGCGCAGGCGGCCGAGCTGGGGGCGCGGATCGAGCGCGAGGAAATGGAGCTGAAGGGGCGGCTGGTCTCCGAGGAGCTGCGCTTCGGCGCCGACCGGGCGGCCGCGGCGGCGCAGGCGGCGGCGAGCGCGCGGGCGGCGCGGACGAAGCTGGAGGAGCAGCTGACCGAGGTGAGCAGGCGGCGCTCCGCCGCCGAGGAGCGCTTCGCCGCCCGCGACCGGGCGCGGACCCAGGCCTGGGGCCTCCTGACCAAGCTGCGGGCCGCCTCGGAGCGGGTCGCGGTGCGGGTGGCCGGGCTCTCCCGCAGCGAGACCGAGGTCGAGGCGCGGCTCGAGGGCCTGCGGGCCGAGCTGGGGCCGCTGACGCTCGACGTCGGCACGAGCGGCGCCCCCGCCCAGCGGGCGGTGAAGCTGGAAGAGGCGCTGGGCGAGGTCGACGCGGGCCTGAAGACCGCCCTCGACGGTCTGGCGACGGCGCGCTCCGCCGCGGCCGCCGAGTCGGCGCGCGAGAGGGCGCTCGGCGAGGTGCGGGCGGGAAGCGAACGGGCGATCCGTCACGCGCGGCGCGCGGAGGGCCTGCTCGGCGAGCGCCACCGGGAGAAGATGCGGGCCCGTCTGGCCGGCGGTGAGGAGCTGCTCGACGACGTACGCGCCGCGCTCGCCGCGGTCGAGGCGGTCGGCACGGCGATCCGCGACCGGGTGGAGCGCACCGAATCGACCGTGGTCGGCAACGAGGGCGACGGCGACGAGATCGCCGACGAGCTGCGCGCCTGCTCGAAGCTCGAGTTCGAGCTGCAGGGCCGGCTGAAGACGGTCGGCGAGGAGCTGACCAAGGCCGAGGTCGAGGCCGCCCACCTCGGCGACCGCCGCGCCGAGGCCGAACGCGAGATGGCGGCGATCGTCGAGAAGCTGGGTGAGGAGGTGGCGCCGGCCGCGGGGGCGATGGGCGAGGAGGAGCGCGCCGAGATCGACCGCAAGCTCGAACGGCTCGATCGCCGGCGCGCCCAGATCGGCCCGGTCAACCCACTGGCCGAGCGCGAATACGAGGAGGCGCGCGAGCACGTCGAGCAGCTGCAGGCGCAGCGCGAGGACACCGAGCGGGCGATGCGCGAGCTGGAGTCGCTGATCCGCGAGATCGACGACGAGATCGAGCGCGCCTTCGAGGAGACCTTCGAGGCGACCGCGAAGAACTTCGAGGAGATGGTCGAACACCTCTTCCCGGGCGGCCGCGGTCGGCTGCGCCGGGTCAGCCTGCGGCCGGTGCGCGACGACGAGCGTCCGGCCGGCGAGCAGGAGACGCCCTCCGACGACAACGAGCCGGAGCCCGAGGAGGAGGAAGAGGAGCGCGACGAGCTCGGGGTCGAGATCGAGGTCAACCCGGCGGGCAAGTCGACCCGCAAGCTGTCGCTGATGTCGGGCGGCGAGAAGTCGCTGGTCGCGCTCGCCTTCGTCTTCGCCGTCTTCCTCGCCCGGCCCTGCCCCTTCTCCATCCTCGACGAGGTCGAGGCCGCCCTCGACGACGCCAACATCGATCGCTTCCTGCAGCTGATCCGCCGCTTCTCCGACCGCGCCCAGTTCGTCATCGTCACCCACCAGAAACGGACGATGGACGCCGCCGACGTCCTCTACGGGGTGACGATGGGCGGCGACGGCGTGACCAAAGTGGTGAGCCGCAGACTCCCGCGCGACGTCGCTGAGGACGCCGCTGAGCGGGACGACGGCGAGCAGCTTTCGGCCGTCGCGTAGCTCGGGTTCCTAGGGCTGGTGCTCGGGGGGCGAGCGCGGTCCCCCTCCTCTCTCAAACTCGCGG
>DASZZB010000167.1:0-13530 GCA_035545115.1 Solirubrobacterales bacterium
CGACGTCGGCGGCCGCGGCCTCGGCGACGACCGCCAAGGGGCGCTCGCTCGCGGGGTCGATCGTCTCGAAGCTGCCCCCCGCGGCAGCCGGCTCCCAGTCGCCGCCGATCAGCAGCCCGTGCGGCGCACGGCCGAGGAAGGCCTTCGTCTCGGCGCTCGGCTCGGTGGCCCGAGCCTCGCCCACGGAGCTCACCTGAGCACCTCCGCGTCGAGGCGCCTACGCAGCTCGCGCTTGACGACCTTGCCGGCCGCGTTGCGCGGCATCTCGGCGAGGAACAGATAGCGCCGCGGTCGCTTGAAGCGGGCCAACCTGGGCTCCAGAAAGGAGCTGAAGGCGGCCTCGTCGGGCTCCTCGCCGGCGGCGTCCGTGGCGCGCACGACGAAGGCCAGGGGAACCTCGCCGAAGCGCTCGTCGGGCATCCCCACCACAGCTACCTCGGCGACCGCCGGGTGCTGCTCGAGCTGGCGCTCGATCTCACGCGGATAGACGTTGATCCCACCCGAGACGAGCATGTCCTTGATCCGGTCCACGAGGTAGAGATAGCCCCGCTCGTCGAGCCTGGCGAGGTCGCCGGTGCGCAGCCAGCCTCCCCGTAGGGCCGCGGCGGTCTGCTCGGGCCGGCGCCAGTAGCCGCGCATCACGTTCGGCCCGCGGGCGATCACCTCGCCGACCTCCCCGGGGGCGACGTCGCGATCGTCGGCGTCGACGACGCGGACGCGCACACCGCTTGCCTCGCGGCCGACCGAGGCAAGCTGCGGACCGTACTCGCCCGAGGGCAGGGGCATGTGGTCACGGGGCGACAGCAGGGTCAGGGTCGGGCTCGACTCGGTCAAGCCGTAGCCCTGCTGGAAGTCGCAGCTCAGCACTTCCATCGCCTCCCCCAGCAGATCCGGCGACATCGGCGACGCGCCGTAGGTGAGCTGGCGGATCAGACCGGCGATCGGGGTCGGCGAAACCCGCGCCGCGTCGAGTAGGTCGCGCATCATCGCCGGCACCACCAAGGTCGAGTTGGCGCGACCGGCGGCGACCGCGGCGACGACTCGCTCGGCGTCGAACCCGGCCTCGATGATGTGCGTCGCGCCCGCATGGACGAGGAGCAGCATTCGCGAGGCGGCGGCGAGATGGCAGAGCGGCGCCGTGGTCAGGTAACGATCGTCGGGCACGACCGAGCGCTCGGCCTGATGCGTCCACGAGTTCGCCATCAGGTTGGCCTGGGTCAGCATCACGCCCTTGGGGCGGCCGGTGGTCCCCGAGGTGTACATCTGCAGCAGGGTCGCGTCGTAGGGGACGACCGCATCCGGGGCGAGCGGGCTGCCCCGACCGAGCAGTTGCTCGTAGGCCTGCCCGGCGGCCGGGGCGGCCTCCTCGTCGCCGAGCCAGACCAGCGGTCGGTCGAACCCTCCCTGACGGACCGCCTCGACCAGGTCCCCGAGCTCGGGCTCGGCGATGAACAGCGACGGTTCCGCATCGGCGACGATCTCGGCCACCTCGGCCGGCGCCAGCCGGTAGTTGATCGGCACGCAGGTCCAGCCGCCGAGCGCCGCGGCGAAGAACACCTCGACCATCTCCGGGCGATTGCGGGAGAGCAGCGCCACCCGCCCCTCCGGCTTGATCCCGAAATCCTCCCTCAGCACGTTGGCAAGGCGGATGACGCGGTCGTGGAGCTGGTCGTAGGTGAGGGTTCGGCCGCCCCCGAGCACCGCCGGGTGGTCGGGTCGGAGCCCGGCGCTGTGGCGGAGGGTTTCGTAGACGAGCAAGCTACGGACCGCCCGCGATCGCGACGTCGATCAGCCACGGCTTGCCCGACGCGAAGGCGTTCGCCACGGCCTCGCGGAGGGAGGCGGCGTCCTCGACGCGAGCGGAGGCGACGCCGAACGAGCGTGCCAGCGCGACGGTGTCCAGGGCCGGCGCGGAGATGTCGAGCCGCCACTCGGCGGCGTCCTCCGGGGTCGGGCTCGCGTCGACGAAGTGGTTGCGCATGAAGCCCTTGAGGATCTCGTAACTGGAGTTGTTGAGCACGCAGGTGACGATCGGCAGATTCTCGTGGGCGATCGTCCACAGCGCCTGCGGCCCGTAGACGAGGGCGCCGTCACCGACGAAGGTCAGCACCGGTCGCGAGCTCGCGATCTGGACCCCCAGCGCGACCCCGAGCGCGTAGCCGAGTCCCCCGCCGCGGGCCATGGTGACGTAGGAAAGCGCGTCCTCGAAGCGGCCCAGCAACGAGACCCAGCCCGAGTTGGAGACCGCCTCGTCGACGACGACCGTGCCCGCCGGCGCCGCCTCGAGTCCGAGCGCGACCGCCACCCGGGCCGGCATCGGGCCGGCTTCGCCCTCGCGCGGGCGCGAGCGCTCGTGCAGCCGCGCGCGTTCACTCTCATACTCGAGTCGCAGCGCTTCGCGGCGGGCGCCGAGACGACGCTCGCAGGCGGGGTCCGCGGTGGCGCGGGCGCGCACGGCACGATCGAGCGCCTCGATCGTCGTCGGCAGGTCGCCGTAGACGCTGAGCTGTGGACGCAGGATTCCGACATCGTCCTCCGGCACCTCGTTCAGCGTCGCGCAGGCGAGGGTCGCGGGGAACAGCTCGCGGCCCTGGAAGAGCGTCGGTGGCAGCACCTCGGCCCCGATCCCCAGCACCATGTCCGTGTCCTCGAAGGCGCGGGCGAAGCTCCTCGCGTCGGGGAAGATCGGTCCGCGGTGGTAGGGACTCTGGCTGAGCGAGCCGGCGAGCGAGCAGGCCGGCGCCCAGCGGACGGTCGCGGCGGCGGCGGCGGCAAGCGAGGCGATCGTCGCTCCGGCCTGGCGCTGCGCGGCGAGGTCGCCGACGATCAAGGTGGGCGCGTCGGCGGCGACGAGCTGGTCGGCCAGCTGCTCGACCTGGTCGACAGGGGCGGCCCCGAACCGCGGCAGCGCGCTCACGGCGTTGGTCGTGGCGACGCCGCCGGGCGTGTCCCAGATATCGAGGGGAACGCAGACGACGACGGGGCCGGAGGGCTGTGCGATCGCATCCCTCAGCGCCAGCGAGATCACCTCGCCGAGGGCCTCACCGGTCTGTGCTTCCCAGACGCGCTTCGCGATCGGTCGCAGGACGCCGGGCACATCGGCCTGCAGCATCGGGTCGAGGAACTGGTGGCGCAGATCCTGAACGCCGATGATCAACACCAGCGGCACATGGCTGCGGGAGACGTTGTAGATCATGTTGAGCGCGTTGGCGGCGCCCGGCATGGCGTGGACGACCGCCACCCCGGGCCTGCCGGTCGCCAGGGCGTGGCCGGCGGCGCCCGAGACGGCGGCGCCCTCGTGGAGGGTGAGGACATAGCGCGGCACCTGGCGCGCGGTCAGCTCCCTTATGAAGGGAAGCTCGGTCGTGCCGGGGTTGCAGTAGAGGGTCGTCACGCCGCCGTCGACGAGCGCATCGATCGCCGCCGAGGCCGCCGTGGCCTCGGTCGAGGCGGGGGTGGCGGTCATCGAGCGCGCGAGACTTCGGACGAAGGACACCGGGGATCCATATCTATGGTCATGGTAAATATGATAGACAGCGAAGTCAAGCCGACGTCAAGAGGAGACGAGACACATGCGCGCCGAAACCGCAGTGATGACGGACATGGTCCGGGCCTTCGCAAGAGATCGAGTCGCGCCCGGGGTGATCGAGCGCGACCGCGAGGAGCGCTTCGACCGAGAGTTGATCCGCGAGGCCGGCGGGCTCGACCTGCTCGGCGGTGTCATCCCGCAAGAGTTCGGTGGCGCCGGTCTCGACCACGCGACCTTCTCGACGCTGATCACCGACATGTCGCGCACCGACCATCTCGTCGGTCTGGCGATGAGCTTCCCCAGCGGATTGGCCGGCGCCGGCCTTCTCGCCTATGGCAGCGACGAGCAGCGGGGCGAGTTCCTGCCCGGGCTGTGCAGCGGCGAGACGATGGCGTCGGCGGCGATCACCGAGCCAAGCTCGGGCACCAATGTCACCGATATGCACACGGTCTGCCGGCGCGACGGCGACGCCTACGTGATCGACGGCCAGAAGGCCTGGATCTCCTTCATCGACGTCTGCGACTGGCTGATCACCTTCGCCACGCTCGACCGTGCCGGCGGCCGCGAGGGGGTCTGTGCGTTCATCGTCCCCCGCGGGACGCCCGGCCTGACCCTGCGCCCGTTCAAGAACAAGCTCGGCTTCCGCGGTGTCGCCACCGGGGAGGTCTTCCTCGACGGGGTGCGCGTCCCGATCGCCAACCGGGTCGGCGAGGAGGGTCAGGGACTCGACGTCGCGATGGCCGCGGTCGAGACCGGCCGCCTCGGCGTCGCCTCACGGGCGCTGGGGATCTCCGAAGATTGCCTCGAGCGCTCCGCCACCTATGCCAACGAGCGCGAGGTCTTCGGCGGCCCGATCTCCCGATTCCAGCTGGTGCAGTCGATGATCGCGGACATGGTCGTGGGGATCGAGGGCTCACGCGCGGCGATCGGCTCCCTCGCCACCGCCCGCGACCGCGGCGAGCGCGCTCGCCGCGAGGCATCGTTGGCGAAGATGCATGCCACCGACGTGGCGATGAGCTGCGCGACCCACGCGGTCCAGATCCACGGCGCCTATGGGACCCACGAGGAGTATCACGTCGCCCGTCACTTCCGCGATGCCAAGGTATTCCAGATCATCGAGGGCCAGAACCAGCTGCACCGCGCGATGGTGGCCGAATATGCGCTGGGGCTGCGCCCGAAACGAAACGAGGGCGGCGCCGCGAGGGCCGGCTCATGAGCGACCGCGCGCTCGACGACGCCGCGGCGCTGATCGTCGGCGGCGCCTCCGGGATGGGCGCGGCAAGCGCCCGCCGGCTCGCGGCGAAGCTCGGCGCCGCGGTCACCGTTGCCGACATCGACGCCGAGCGCGGGGCCGCGGTCGCCGCGGAGACCGGCGGCACCTTCGCGCTCTGCGACGTGCGCCGCGAGGGCGATGTCGAGTCGGCGGTCGACACCGCAGCCCGCTCCGCCGGACGTGGCCTACGAGTGGCGATCTGCTGCGCCGGCGCCGGCTACCGGGCCAAGACCGCCTCGGCGAGCCGTGGGCCCCACCCGTTGCCCGAGTTCCAGCGCATCGTCGACCTCAACCTGATCGGCACCTTCAACGTCCTGCGGCTCGCCGCCTTCGGGATGCTGGCCAACGAGCCCGACGACGACGGCGAACGGGGCGTCATCATCACCACCGCCTCGGTGGCCGCCTTCGAGGGCCAGATGGGCCAGCTCGCCTACTCGGCGACCAAGGCCGGCATCGTCGGCATGACGCTGACCGCCGCCCGCGACATGGCGGATCGCGGCGTTCGCGTGATGACGATAGCCCCGGGCCTGTTCGACACGCCCCTGCTCGCCGGCGTGCCCGAGGCGAGCCGCGAGGCGTTGGCCGCGGCGACCCCGTTCCCGAAGCGGCTCGGTGATCCCGACGAGTTCGCCCGCCTCGCCGCCGCAATCGTCGAGACGCCGATGCTCAACGGGACCACGATCCGGATCGACGGCGCGATCCGGATGGCGCCGCGCTGAGGCGCACCCGCTAAGAGCCTGCCTGACCGAGCTCCTGGGTGAGGATCACCGGCTTGATCTCGGCGCCCCGCTTCATGCTTTCCAGGGCCTCGGTGATCTGGTCGAGCCGGTAACGGCCGCTCAACACCAGGTCCCAGTCGAAGCGATCGGCGTAGCGCTTCATCAGCTGGAAGGACTTCCAGTAGTGGTCGATGCGACCGCTGAACGAGCCGTGGACGGTCAGCTGCTTGAGCGTGATCTGGTGGGCGACGATCGGCTGCGGCGGGCCGGCGGCCGTCCCGATGACGAGGCAGCGACCGCCGCGAGCGGCGAGGTCGAAGGTCTCCCCCACCGCCCCGGGGACGCCCGCGAACTCACAGACGATGTCGGCGCCGCGGCCGCCGGTCAACTCCTGCACGGCCTCGCGCCGCGCCTCCTGGCTCGGGTGATCGGCGATCGAGATCGTCTCGGTCGCACCCCACCGACGGGCGACCTCGAGCCGATCGTCAGGAGCGCCGATCGCGATGATGCGGCGGGGCGAGCGCAGCGACATCAGCGCCACCGCGAAGAGCCCGAGCGGCCCTACTCCCTGGATCACGACCGTCTCGGTCGGTTCGACACCGCCCAGCTTCTCGATCCCGGCGACGACGGTCCGCATCGCGCAGCTGGCGCCCGAGGCCCAATCGCTGCGCACGCCCTCCGGCACCCGCAGCCGGCCGGCCTTCGGCCAGACGTAGCTGTGGGTGCCGAAGGTGGCGGCGATGTGGGGGAACTCGGTCGTCTTGCGCCAGAGGCCGGTGGTGCGGTTGGTGCAGAGGACGGGGTCGTGGAGGACGCGGCACTCGTAGCACTGGCCGCAGGGCGCGTGCTCCCAGACGACCCGGTCCCCGAGCGCCAGCGGCTGCCCGATCGAGTCGAGCTCGGCGCCCGCGCCGATCTCGATCACCCGGCCGACACCCTCATGGCCGCTGCAGAGCGGTGGCTCGGTGCCGAAGACTTCGGCGTACTCGCCCTCCCAGTGATGGACGTCGCTGCCGCAGATGGTCGCGCAGTCCATCTCGACGACCAGCGCGCCCGGCTCCGGCGCCGGCCGCTCGACCTCGAGCAGCTCCAGCGGCTCGCCGAAGCGGGTGACGGCGGCGATCGTCGCGGTGCCGCTCATCGACCCAGCTCCGCGACAGCCTCGTCGACGCCGGCGACCCGTCCGAAGCTGGGGATCAGGTTCTCGATCGAGAAGCTGTGCATCTCGGCGGAGAGGCTGGCCGACATCTCGTCGACGACGATGACCTCGAAGCCGAGGTCGCCGGCGTGGCGGGCGGCCGACTCGACGACGAAATTGGTCGCGACGCCGCCCATGTAGACGGCCGCGACCCGGTGCGCGTGGAGGATCGCCGCCAACGGCGTGTTGAGGAACGGGTCGACCCAACCCCGCGCCAGCACCGGCTCACCCTCGCCGGCCGCCACCTCCGGGCAGATCGCCGCGTCGGCACTGTCGAGACCCATGATCCCGTTCTCCTCGAAGCCGGCGAACGCGGCGGAGCGGTTGGTGCGGTTGACGTAGCCTGGCTCGAAGCCGACCCGCGAGTGGACGACGGCGACGCCCGACTCGCGGGCGGCGGCGAGACAGCGCGCGGCGGCCTCGAGGGTGCCGCGCTCGACCACTTGGTCGCCGGTCCCCATCGCGGCACCGAGCGCGCCGTCGGGCCGGCAGATGCCCTCCTGGAAGTCGAGCATCAACAGTGCCTTGTTGGTATTGCCCATGGTCCCTTTCCCACATCCCGTTTCGGCGCCTGGGCGCCCCGTCTAGCGTCTCAGGCGATCTCGAGATCGAGCAACGGCACGTACTGCTGGGCGCCGAAGATGTCGCCGTCGATCGGGTCGCCGCTGCCCCGGTACTCGCCCTGGTTGTACTTGTAGAGCGTCACCTTCGCGGCGTTCACGGCCTCGATGAAATAGATGCCGTAGACCGCCTCGACCGGCAGCCCGTAGAGCCTCGCGACCCGCTCCTCGGTCAGCGAGCCGGAGTCGCGGGCTCGTTCGAACTGCTCGCGGCCGGCGAAGTAGACATCGATCGTGCTCAGGTATGGCTCGGCGTTCTTGCTGCGGATGATCGGCGCGAGGTCTGCGAGTTTCGTGGACACGTTCTCTCCTCTCAGCCCAGCTCGACGATCTCGTACGGGAACGGCTCCGACGGGTCGTCGAGAGGCAGCAGGTGCCAGATGTTGAATACGTATGCGGGGCCCAGCGGAAACTCCATCTGCTGCAGCGGCGCCGCGGTGTTGCCGGCGGTGCTGCGGCGGCCTGGGAACTGGGCGAAGAAGACTCGCAGCCGGGCCGTGTTGGCCAGCGTGTTGGCGAGCTCCTGGGTGGGCGCCGTGACGAGGCAGAGGAGGCCCAGCTCATGCGGGGTCGCGGTCTCGCGCAGCGGCTCGGAGGTGCCGAGAACGGCGTCGCGACCGAAGACCTTGAAGCTGACATCGACGTCTTCGACCGGCGACTCGGCGAGTACCGTCTGCCGGGCCTGGTCCATCACCAGGTCGATCTCGGCGATCATCGCCGGGTCGCGGATGGCGCAGAGCGTCCCGGTCTGGAAGCCGATCTGCTCGGCCCCCTCGAGCTTGACCGTGTAGGGAAGGTCGCGCCAGATACCGCCGGAGCAGCGCACCGTGACGTCATCGATCTGCTCGTAGACCGCCTGGCCGACGTCGAGCAGGCCGCCTGGATTGCGCTCCTCGAAGGGGTTCTCGCGCTCGTACAGCGAGTGGCTCGAGACCGAGCGGACCGTGCAGACATGGTTCGGGTTGACGCAGCGCACCGTGAACGAGCCCTGCTGGACCTCGGCGACGACGGCCTCGAAGGGACCGGTCGGTTCCGCCGACATCGAGGCGCACTCGATGATCTTCGCCAGGTGGGCGGAGGTGCTGCGGTCGATGCCGTGGCGCAGCGGCGAAGCCATGTGGATGCCGACATCGAGGGCGCGGCCGGTGATGACGCCGTCGATGTCGTCGTTCTCGTCGAGCGCCTTGATGATCGGCTCCGGGCCGAGCTGCGCCTGGACGCGCGCGCAACGGTCGACGTCTTCCTCGGTCAGGTACTCGCTGATCCGCTCGCTGTCGATGGAACGGTGGATCTTGACGCCGTCGCGGACCTTGCCGCGCAGATACTCGAGGTCCAGCTCGCCGGAGATCTTGGCGATCTTGATCTTGATGCCGTTGTCCTTGCAGATCGCGTCGACGACGTCGAGATACTGCTGCAGGTGGACGTCGGCGCCGGCGGCGCCGCCCATCGAGAACACGAACGGGGTCTTGGTCCGCTTGGCGGCAAGCAGCAACGGCTCGAAATCGATCCGGCGCAGGGGGAGCACTTTGTCGGCGCCGAGGAAGTAGGCGCCGGCGTCCATGCCGGTTCCCTGCCCGGAGATGATGTCGACGCCTTCGTCGATCGCTTTCGCGGCCCACTCCGCGGACTCCGGTTTCCTGCCGCCCAGTCGGCCGTCGACGATGTAGGACAGGATCTTCAACGGCTTCTCGCTCACGGCCTCTCCACTCTTCGTCCAATTCCAGGATTACTATGATCACACTATCAAATCGATGGTGCTCATCCACGGACGCCGGGAAGGCGCGGGCGGAAACCGATGAGGAGCGGGGCGAAAGGCCCTGGGCCGTTGGCGGACGTGCGCGTCCTCGACCTGACGCGCTTGCTCCCGGGCGGCTTCGCCACGGCGCTGCTCGGTGATCTCGGGGCCGAGGTGATCAAGATCGAGCAGCCCGGCATCGGCGATTACATGCGCTGGAAACGGCCCGGGATCGGTGGCACCTCGGGCCAGAGCTGGATCACCGATCGCAACAAGCTCTCGGTCGCGGTCGACCTGAAGCGGCGGGGAGGCAGAGAGGCGTTCTGCGACCTGGTCCGCGGCGCCGACATCGTCGTCGAGAGCTTCCGGCCGGGGGTGATGGAGAGGCTCGGCCTCGGTTATCAGGAGCTTCGCGAGCTGCGCCCCGCCCTCGTCTTCTGCTCGATCTCCGGCTACGGACAGTCGGGGCCGCTCGTCGCGGAGGCCGGCCACGACCTCAACTACGTCGGCCGCGCCGGGCTTCTCTCGATCACCGGGCCGAGCGACGGGCGGCCGGCGATCCCGGGGGTCCAGATCGGCGACATCGGCGGCGGCGGGTTGATCTCGCTGGTCGGCCTGCTTGCCGCCCTGCTGCACGCTCGCACCACCGGCGAGGGAGATCATGTCGATGTCTCGCTCACCGACGCCGCCTTCTCGTTCCTCTCGGTTCAGCTCGGGATCTACTTCGCCGGCGGCGAGCTCCCCGGCCGCGAAAGCCAGCTCCTCAACGGGCGCTACCCCTGTTACAACGTCTACGAGTGCGCGGACGGGCGCTTCCTGACGGTGGCGGCGATCGAGGAGCAGTTCTTCGCCGCGCTGTGCGAGGCGATCGGGCGACCCGAGCTGGAGCCCACCCGGATGGACCCCGAGGCGATGCCGGTCTGGCGCCGGCTGTTCCTCGAGCGCAGCACCCGCGACTGGCTGGGGATGGTCGCCGGAGTCGACGCCTGCGTCGGTCCGGTCAACGATTTCGCCGAGGCGATCGCCGACCCCCAGCTGACCCACCGCGAGATGGTGGTGCAAGCCGCCGATGCCGAGGGGAAGCAGCACCCGCAGCTCGGCACGCCGGTGAAGCTGGCCAACCGCCCGACGTCGATCCGAACCCCTCCGCCGCAGTTGGGCGAGCACACCAGACGCTGTCTGGAGGGGGCCGGGTACACGGCGGGCGAGGTCGACCGGCTGCTCGCCGCCGGCGATGTGGCCGAGCCTGCGCTCGGATAGAACTATGATTACTATTAAGATGGTTTGACCTTCGAGGGCGAGATCGACGCGGTGCGGCGGCGAGCGCGCGAACTCGCCGATCGACTCGAACCGATCGCCGCCGAGGCCGACGCGAGCTCACAGCCCGACGCACGGGTTCGCGCCGCGCTCGCCGAGAGCGGCCTTACCTCCTTGACCGTCCCGGCCGCCTGGGGCGGCGCCGCCGAGACAGTCGATCCGGTCGCCGTCTGTGCGGTCCGCGAGGTCCTGATGGGGACCTGCTCCCACGCCGATTCGCTGTTCGCCCTACAGGGGATCGGGAGCTTTGCGCTGGGCCTCGCCGCGGACGACGCGGTGCGCGAGCGTTGGTTGCCGCGGGTCGCCTCGCTCGAGGCGATCGCGGCGCTGGCGCTGACCGAGCCGGAGGCCGGCTCCGACCTCAAGGCGATCACCACCGCGGCTCGTCCCGTCGGCCAAGGCTTCGTCCTCGACGGCCACAAGTCGTTCATCTCGAACGCCGGCGACGCCGACTTCTACACCGTGCTGGCCCGCGAGGGCGAAGGCTATTCCCTCTTCGCGGTCCCGGCCGACTCGGAGGGCCTGCGTACCGAGCCCCTGCCCGACCTGATCGCCCCCCACGTGATCGGCGATGTCCTGTTCGAGGGCGTCGAGCTGCCTCCCGAGTCGCGGATAGGAAAGGCCGGAGACGGCTTCCGCCTGACCCTGTCGACGCTGGCCACCTTTCGCGTCTCGGTAGCCGCAGCCGCGGTCGGCCTGGCCGATGCGGCACTGCGCGAGGCGGTCCGTCACGCGGCCAGGCGCGAACAGTTCGGCCGACCCTTGGTCTCGCTGGGTCCGGTCGCGGCTCTGCTGGCCGACTCCTGGGCCGACGTCGAATCGACCCGCCTCCTCACCTACGAGGTGGCGGCCGCCGTCCGCGACGACCCCCTGGGCCAGCTCGATCGCTCCTCCCTCGCCAAGCTCGCCGCCTCCGAGGCTGCCGGCCGCGTCGTCGACCGCTGCGTCCAGGTGATGGGTCGGTTCGGCCTGGCCAAGGGCGAAAAGATCGAGCGGCTCTACCGCCAAGCCCGTCCTCTTCGCATTTACGAGGGCACCTCGGAGGTGCTGAAACTCGGCATAGCCCGGCGCCTCGCGGCCGACACACCCGCCTGAGGCCGCCCGCCTCGAGGTTCCTACAGCCTTTGATGGCGAGGGCGGGATTCGAACCCGCGACACCACGATTTTCAGTCGTGTGCTCTACCAACTGAGCTACCTCGCCGCGGCCGGGGATGGTACCGGCGGAGGGCTCCTCGGCTCCTTCAGACCGACGGTCTCCTTCCTCGTCCGACCGGGTCGATCGCGTCGGTCTGCCCCAGCGCCCCGCCCGCGAGCGCTCCGCGCAGCAGCGTGAGCAAGGCTCCGGTCACCGCCTCCGATTCGGCGGCGCCGGTGCCCAGCCTCCGCACGCCGAGGCCGGTGATCAAGGCGACGAAGGCGCTCGAGTGCTTCGCCGGGTCGGCGACGCCGAGCGTCGCGAGGGCGCTCGCGGCGAGCGCCTCGTAGGCGGCGAAGCAGCGGGCCGAGGCATCCTGCAGCTCGGGGTCGCGGGCCGCCTGCAGGTGGAGCTCGAGCTCGGCCAGCGGGCCGGGCCCCCCGCTCGGCCGGCCGATCAGCGCCTCGACCTGGGCGGCGACCTCCTCCGGGCTCGGTTCGCGCTCGCGCAGGCCGGCGGCGACCGCTTCCAGGCGCTCGACCTCCTCTCCTACATAGAGGAGGAGGCTCTCGCGCAGCAGCGAGGCCTGACTGGGGAAGTGGTAGGTCAGCGAGCCGAGCGAGACCTCGGCCGCGGCGGCGATCCGGCGGTTGGAGAGCGCCGCGGTCCCCTCCTCGGCGAGCAGCGCGAGGGTCGCGCGGAGGATCCGCTCGCGGGTCTCGGGGGCGCGACGCCGGTCCACCTGCTCCGCCAGGTCGCTGTCTTTCGTCGTAGTGGGCACGTCGGGGGAGATCGTACCCGTATTTTTAGTTCGTTCGAACGATCTAGTATCTTCCCCGGCCGATGACGACCTCTGAGCGATCCACCCGCCCCGTCCCGACCATCGACGGCCCCCCGCCCTTCTCGCCTCCGCGGTTCCCCGGCAGCGCCGCCGCGCCGGAGCTCGCCTTCACCGGGCTCGCCGAGCAGGCGCGTCTCCTCACCAGACGGGAGGTGAGCTCGCGCGAGCTGGTCGAGCTCTCGCTCGCGCGGATCGAGGAATCCCAGCCCCGCCTCAACGCCTTCCGTGTCGTCTGCGCCGAGGCGGCGCTCGCCGAGGCCGACCGGGCCGACGTGCGGCTGCGCGGCGGCGACGGCCGCGAGAACTCGCCCCTCCTCGGGGTGCCGGTGGCGATCAAGGACGACGTCGACCTCGCCGGCCACTCGACCCCCTTCGGCTGCGGCGGCGCGGTGGAGGAGTGCCGGACCGACGCCGAGCTGGTGCACCGGCTGCGCCGCGCCGGCGCGATCATCGTCGGCAAGACGCACGCCCCCGAGGTCGGCCAGTGGCACTTCACCGAGTCCCCCACCTTCGGCGCCACGCGCAACCCCTGGCACGAGGGCCATGCCCCCGGCGGCTCCAGCGGGGGCGCCGCGGCGGCGGTCGCCGCGGGCCTGGTCGCCGGCGCGATCGGCTCCGACGGCGCCGGCTCGATCCGCATCCCCGCCGCCTGGTGCGGCCTCGTCGGCCTGAAGCCACAGCGCGGCCGGATCTCCACCTGGCCCGACGCCGAGGCCTTCCACGGGCTCACCGTCCTCGGCCCGCTGGCGAGGTCGGCGGCCGACGCGGCCCTGCTCCTCGACGCCGTCGCCGGCAACATCCCCGCCGACCTCCACCACTGCCCGCGCCCGAGCGAGCCCTTCGCCGCGGCCGCGGCGCGCGAGCCGGGACGGCTGCGGATCGCGCTCAGCCTCAAGGTCCCCTTCGGCATCCACGACCGCCTCTGCGAGGAGCACCGCGCGGCGACCCTCGCGATGGCCGAGCGCCTCGAGGGGTTCGGCCACGAGGTCGTCCGGGAGGACCTCGACTACGGCCTCGTCGCCCCGGCACTCGTGCCCCGCGGCACGGCCGGCGTCCGCGACTGGGTGCGCGAGCACGGCATCGACTCCTCGGCGCTGGAGCCCCGCACCCGCGTCCACGCCCGCCTCGGCGCGCTGCTCTCGGGACCGGCGCTGCGCCTCTCC
>DASZZB010000168.1:0-8373 GCA_035545115.1 Solirubrobacterales bacterium
CGGGTCCTCCGGTGGCTGGCTTTTCTCCGTGACGGGTACCCTGCCGGGCAAATGCCTGGGGATTTCGAGGCCGTCTACGAGAACGAGATCTGGAGCGTCTATGGGTTCTTCGCCTATCGGGTCCGCTCTGTCGCCGATGCGGAGGAACTGACGCAGCGGACCTTCGAGCGGGCGCTGCGGGCCTGGCGCCGCTTCGATCCGGAGCGCTCACCGGCGCGGGCCTGGCTCCTGGCGATCGCCCGCAACCTGCTGATCGACCACTATCGGGCCGACGTCTGGGCCCGACAGCAGGCGATCGAGGAGGTGCCGGAGGGGGAGCTCGGCAGCGAGGTGCCAGAGCCCCAGCTCGGCATCGACCCCGACCTGGCCGAGGCGCTGGCGGCCCTCTCCCCGCGCGATCGTGAAGTCGTCGCCCTCCGCTTCGGCGGCGACCTCACCGGGCCGGAGATCGCCGCGATGACCGGGCTGCAGCTGGCCAACGTGCAGCAGATCCTCTCCCGCTCCCTGCGCCGCATGCGTGCGCTACTCGAGGGCGGCGCCCTGGAGCCGCGCGCCGCGCGCGAGCGACGGTAGCCCGCCGGGTAGGGCGGACAGGAGCACGTGGGTCGAGGAAGCCCGACGGAGGCGACTCGCCTCAGTCCCTTTCCTCGCGCCTCCTGCGTCCCTGGTTTAGCGGAACTACTGCGCAAGGGTGACCGGTAGTGGAAAAGGAGGGGAGAGTTTCGAACGCCGGGCAACTCAGGTGGATCGATGCAACTCATCCTCACCGGAATCCTCACCGACGCGCTGTCCGGCGCGGTCACCCTGCTGATCGGAACAAGCAGTCTGCTCGGCGGCGCGGCGCACTACGCTGCGATCCTCACGCACAAGAGCGGGCCAGAGACCGAGCGGGCCACGGCACTCGGCTTCTTTCTCGGCTTCGGGCTCGGTGTCCTCAGCCTCCTGATCGACTCCACAACCTGACTAAACTCCATCCATGGTCCTTCGCATCGCATTGTTCGCAGTCCCGATGGCAGCGGTTGCCGGCCTGGTGCTTTTGCTGAATGCGCTTGAGGCCCAGACTGGTGTCGCCGTAGCGGCCTTGGGCATGGTCGCCGTCGCGAGCGGTGCCGCCCTCGGCTATTTCGCCGACCGGCTCCCCGAACTTCCGGGGACTCGACATCGTCGCCATGACATCGCCGCCCCCGGCGACCGCCGCTGACGGCCCAGACGGTCGCGCTCGACTGTCCACGACTCCTCCGTCGCGCCCGGGAGATCTCAGGCGTCGGGCTGAGGCCATCCGAGTCTGTGAAGTAGTCCGCTGGACTGCTGCGGAATAGAAGGGGTTGCCTGCGAACTGGGAGTCTTTTGTCTGCGCTACGCTGATGGCCGTCGGCACTTGGGGTGCCGACGGCGCCCACGGAGGCTTTACGAAATTGGCACGTTCCGTGCGCCACACGTCGGAACTACCCGGGTGGCTTGGAGGCCGTGGCGGTGATGCCGAGACAAAGTTGGACCGACGACCGCATGGACGACCTCGTCGAGCGGATCGACCTGCGCTTCGAACATGTGGACGAACGGTTCGATCGGGTCGATGAACGATTCAAGGTCATCGATGAACGATTTGATCGGGTCGATGAACGATTCAAGGTCATCGACGAACGATTTGATCGGGTCGAAGAACGGTTCAAGGCCGTCGACGAACGATTCGATCGGGTCGACGAACGGTTCAAGGTGATTGATGAACGGTTCGATCGGGTCGAAGATGAGATCAAAGCGATGCGTGTGGATCTACGGCAGGAGACGAAGGATCTGCGGACGGAGACCCGAGATCTGCGGACGGCGATAAAGGATCAAGGCGCGGAACTCAACCAGCGCTTCGACGCCCTACAGAGGACCCTTCTCGGTGGGTTCCTCGGCATGATCGGCACCCTCCTCGCGGCGATCGCCGCCATCCTCATCGCCCACCTCGCCTGACGGTCAGGAGTTCGAGTTCGAGGTCGAGCGCTCGATGCGGACGAGTACCGGTTGCGGCGGGATCAGGTAAGTGCCGGGGGCCCCTCGGGACAGGCCGGCAACCAGTCCCCGCGCCCAGACATACCAAGGGGGCGGGTCGAGCTACCCTTGGCCGGTGGCCGCGCGAGCGAGCAAGACCGTCGAGGCCGATGCCGAGGGGATCGCGCGGCGGGCCTTCGGCAACCCCGGCGCGCTGGCGTCGGCGCGACGACACCCGATGTCCGAGCGGCTCGAGTTGGCCCTGAGCTGGAATGCGGTGGCCGCCGAGCTTCGCAGCGGGCTCGCCGGCGCAACCCGACGGCCGGCCGGCCGGTAGTGACCAGTCCGGGGCGGTTCGACGCCCACGAGCTCTTCAAGATCCTGGCACGCCATGAAGTGGTCTACGTGACCATCGGCGGGATCGCGATTCAGGCCCATGGAGGACAGCGCCTGACCCAAGATCTGGATATCGCGATCGCCCCATCGCCGACCGCGAGGATCTCCTGAAGATGAAGCGGGCCGCGGGTCGACCCCAGGATCTCGCCGACGTCCGCCTGCTCGAATCGCTCCGCGACTGACGGTTGGCCTGCGAGGAGCGCGCGCTACGTGAACTTCGCCGGTTCGAGCCGGCAGTAGCGGAAGCCGAAGGGGAGGACCTGGTTGTTGGCCTTGTTGGCGTTCTGGGTCAGCTTGGTGACGATGTGCTCGGCTCCGGCCTTGTCGCCCGCCTTCAGCTCCTTGCCGGCGGAGGCGAAGAGCCTGGCCTC
Organism: Solirubrobacterales bacterium; assembly: GCA_035545115.1. Classification (GTDB taxonomy): domain Bacteria; phylum Actinomycetota; class Thermoleophilia; order Solirubrobacterales; family 70-9; genus VAYN01. Next base: position 2,742 of record DASZZB010000168.1, read on the forward strand.
CAGGCCGACCAGGGAGAACCACCTGGCGAGGCGGGCTTCGTCGGCCTTCGGCCGGGGCAGGGCTTCCAGTTCGCGCAATGCCTTCTTCAGCGCCCTCGAGGCCTTCATGAACTTCGCCGCCGCGGGCTTCAGGTTGCCCTTCTGCACTTCCTTTCGCACCCCGGCGAGGATCCGTTCGTTGGCCTGCGTGTTGACCTTGCAGATCGGTTCCGCCGCTTCCTTGTATTCGTCGCGGCTGACTTCGGTGGCGAAGGCGGTCGCGGCCAGCAACATGGCAACGACCAGCGACCCGCTCACGATGGCAATAGCTCGTTTCATCGACATCCCTCCCACCGCGAAGACTACACGCAGGAGGACGGTCGGGAAAGCCGTCGAAGCCCGCAGCGTGAACGGAGGCCGGAGCAGATGAGAGGCGAATCGCAGGCGAGGGCGCTCTCCGCCGTCCTGCGGGGCAGCGCGATCCCCTACGGCTACGCGCTGACCGTGCTCGCCGCCCACAGCATCATCTCCCACCGCCACGGTCCGCCCGACGTCTACGACATCGCCCTCTTCATCGTCGGCGCCCTCGCCGGCTTCGGCGCGCTGGGGATGTTGGCGCGAGCGCGGCCGCTCGATGATCTGGAGGTCGGACACCGGGAGATGATCGGCGTCGGGATGGCCAACGTGCTCGCGATCGGCGTGGCGTTCGCGGGCGTGACGGTGGTCTCCCTGGTCCACGGCAGGATCGCCTGGGCGCTGGGCGCAGGGGTCGCGACCTATCTCTACCTCTCGATCACCACGCTCGAGGTCACCTTCGTCGGGCGCGGACGCCGCTGACCCGGTCCGGCCCGGTCGGCCACCCGGACCGCGGAAGGCCGCCTAGACTTCGCCGGTGATGAAGGTCACGGCCCGGCGATCTCGGAGTCGCGCCCTCGCGATGGCCGCGGCTTGCCTGGCGGTCGGCGGGGCACTGTCGGTACCGGTCGCGCGGGCCGAACCGGTGGGGCAGGTCGAACACCTTCCGACCAGATGCGAAGTCGGCACGCTTGCCTCCGGCCCGGAAGGAAATGTCTGGTTCAGCTGCTTTCGGGAAGGGATCGGCCTCCACGGCCAGGCGCTCGTCGGCCGGGTGACCCCACAGGGTCGGGTCCGCGAATTCAGCGCCGAGATCCCGGCCGACCTCAGGATCGCCGACCTCGTCGCCGGCGCCGACGGCAACCTCTGGTTCACGCTCGAAACCGGCATCGGCGTCCCCACCCGGGGCGAACCCCGGAGCGCGATCGGCCGGATGACGCCGGCCGGGGACGTGACGCTGTTCAGGGCCGGGCTGCAGGGCAAGAGCGCGCCGGGCGAAATCGTCGCCGCCCCGGACGGCGACCTCTGGTTCCTCGACCGCACCGAACCGCCCGAGATCGGCCGGGTGACGCCGGCGGGGACGATCACCGAGTTCGCGACCGGAGTGCAGCCGCCGCTCGGCCCCGGCGGCCTCGCCACCGGCGCCGACGGCGACGTCTGGTTCACCCAGGTCTTCGACCTGCCGCACGGCGACGATGTCCCCGGCGGCCTGGTCGGGCGGCTGAGCCCGGACGGGACCGTCGCCGGCTTCGGCAGCGATCCCCCGGCCCTCGGCGCGCCGGTCCTCGGGCCCGACGGCAACGTCTGGTTCACCGCCGGCTCCGACGGGGAGGCGATCGACCGGGTGACGCCGAGCGGGCAGATCTCGAGCTTCGGCGCGGGCCTGAAGGACGGCCCGACCCACCTGGTCGCCGGACCCGACGGCAACGTCTGGTTCACCGCGCGGCGGTCGGTCGGCCGGGTGACGCCGAGCGGGCAGATCACCTCGTTCACCGACTGCATGCACTACCGCCAGCCGTTCTCGGAAGCTTTCTCGATCGTCGCCGGACCGGACCAGGACCTCTGGTTCACCAGCATCACGAGCCGCGAGCTGCCGGCGATCGAAGAGCCACCGACGATCGGCCGGGTGACGCCGAGCGGACAGATCACCCAGTTCAAAGCCGGGATCGGCAGCGAACCGCGCTCGATCCTCGCCGGGCCGGACGGTCGGGTCTGGTTCGCGGGCGCTGCCGAAGAGATCGAACGGATCACCCCGCCGAGCGCGCCGGTCAACACCTTCGTCTTCACGCGGGGCAGGGCGAGCGCCGGCGGGGCCGCGAAGCTGGCGGTCGAAGTCCCCGGCCCGGGTCGGATCCGGCTGCGTCCGCTCGCCGTGGTCCTGCCGCACAAGCGGACGGTCAAGGTGCCGGGCGGCCCCGTGGTCCGGGCCACGGCGCCCCGTTGCGGGCCGACGCCGCTGCGGCTGCGGCTGCGGGGCGCCGCGGAGGCGCGGCTGCGGCGCGACGACTGGGTCAGGCTTCAGGTGAAGGCGACCTTCACCCCGACCGGTGGCAGCGCCAACACCGAGGTGCGGCCGATCGTGCTGACGAAGCGTCGGGCGCGCTGAACGCCCGCTCGGACGCGGGTGCGCTCAGCGGGCCAGGCCGACGAGCCAGTCGACGCCGCACTCACGGAGCGTCGCGAGCGAGCGCTCGACCTCGGCCGCGCCGGCCTCGCGCAGCTCCGCCTCCGAGAAGCCGCCGGTGAGCAGCGCCAGGGTCGGCACCTCGGCGGCCGCGGCCGCCTTCACGTCCCAGGTCGAGTCGCCGACCATCAGCGCGGGACCGTCGCCGCCGTACTTGTCGAGCGCCGTCTCGACCAGTTCGGGGTGCGGCTTGGTGCGCTCGGCGTCGGCGGAGCTGGTCGCCCCGGCGATCCGCTCCCCCGCCCCGAGCAGCTCGACGTAGCGCTCCAGCTCGTCGCGCGATGCGGAGGAGGCGAGGATCACCGTCGCCCCGGCGTCGTCCAGCTCGGCGATCAGCTCGCTCGCCCCCTCCATCGCCTCGACTTCGCCGATCAGCCTGCCGTAGGCCTGCGAATGCGCGTCGCGGAGCTCGTCGCCGTCGGCGTCCTCGGCCTCCTCACCGAGCAGCGAGCCGATCAGCTGGTCGCCGCCCATGCCGATGTGACGGTGGATCTCCCAGATCGCCACCCGGTAGCGGTGGTCGCGGAACGCCCGGTGCCAGGCGATCGCGTGCTGGTAGTTGGTGTCGACGAGGGTGCCGTCGACGTCGAGGACGATCGTCGCGCTCACGCCTCCACCGCCTCGTCGGTCACCTCGCCGGAGATCTCCTCCAGGGAGCGGTTCTTGGTCTCCGGCAGGCGGGCGACGAAGAAGACGATCGCGGCGACGCCGAAGCCCGCGTAGAGCCAGAAGGTCCCCTGGATGGTGATCGCCCCGGTCAGGGTGAGGACGAAGGTCGCGACGAGGAAGTTCGAGGCCCAGTTGGCGATGGTCGAGGCCGACATCGCCGCGCTCCTCACCCGGAGCGGGAAGATCTCCGAGATCATCAGCCAGAAGACCGGCCCGAGGCCGACCGCGAACGAGGCGATGTAGACGATCAGGCAGACCAGGGCGAGGCCGGAGAAGTCGTGCTGAAGGGTCGAGTCGGCGAAGAAGACGCCGAGCGCGACCAGGGCGATCACGCAGCCGGCGGTGCCGACGATGAGGAGCGGCCGGCGGCCGACCTTGTCGAGGATGAGGACCGCGACGATCGTGAAGATGACGTTGGTGATCCCGACCGAGAGCGCCTGGGTGATCGCGCTCGAGGTGCTGAGGCCGGTCAGCTTGAGGATCGTCGGCGCGTAGTAGATGACCGTGTTGACGCCGATCAGCTGCTGGGCGATCGCCATCACCAGGCCGATCACGACCATCGCCCGCACGCCGGGCGCGAAGAGGTCGCGGAGGCTCCCCTCGTGGGCCGCCTCCTCCTCGATTTCGTCCAGCTCCTCCTCGACCTCCTGGTCGGACTCGCGCGCCCGGCGCAGCACCTCGCGCGCGTCGTCGTCACGCCCGTGCCCGACCAGCCAGCGCGGCGAGAACGGCTGGAAGTACATGCCGATCGCCAGCACCGCGCCGGGGACGGCGGCGAGCCCGAGCATCCAGCGCCAGTTGCCGACCGCGCCGCCGAAGGCCCAGTTGACGATGTAGGCGACGAAGATCCCCGACACGACCATCAGCTGGTTGAACGAGGTGACGCCGCCGCGGATCCGCTTCGGCGCCAGCTCGGAGATGTACATCGGGGCGACGAAGGAGGCGGCGCCGACCGCGAGGCCGAGGACGAAGCGCGCCCAGATCAGCTCCCATGAGCTCTGCGCGGCGGCCGAGGCGAGCGCGCCGAGGACGTAGATCGAGCCGGCGATGATCTTCGTCCGCCGGCGCGAGATCGCGTCGGCGGCCCAGCCGGAGATCGCCGCGCCGATCACCGCGCCGACGAGGAGCGCGCCGACGAACGCCTGCGCCTCGAAGCCCGACGGGTGGAAGTCGGATTCGATGTAGAGCAGCGCCCCGGAGATGACGCCGGTGTCGTAGCCGAAGAGGAAGCCGCCGAGCGCCGCGATCAGCGCCAGCCGCAGGACGAAGCGATTGCCGCCTTTCAGGGCCTCGTGCAGGAACTCCATCGCGGGGAGGTACCCCGGCGAGGGCCGGATATCCCAGCGCCGCCCGGCGTGCGTTCGCAGTTAGCCTCGCATAGCGGCCATAACTGCGAACTCCGCGGGGTGGGGACGGCGACGGGTCAGTCGTCGAAGGCGATCAGGGCTTGGGTCGGGGCGGCGAGTCGGTCGCGGCCGCGCAGGGCGAGCAGCTCGATCAGAAAGGCGTAGGCGACGACCTCCCCGCCGAGCCGGTGGGCGAGCGCACCGAGGGCCGCGGCGGTGCCGCCGGTCGCGATCAGGTCGTCGTGGACGAGGACCCGCGCCCCCGGCGCGATCGCGTCGGTGTGCACATGCAGCTCGGCCTCGCCGTACTCCAGCTCGTAGGCCTCGCGCTCGGTCGCCGCCGGCAGCCTCCCCTCGCGGCGGGCGAGGACGAATCCGGCACCCAGCCGCACCGCCAGCGCCGGCCCGAGGATGAAGCCGCGCGCCTCGGCACCGACCACGACGTCGACCGGCCCCGCCGGCTCCACCCGCTCCGCGAGCAGATCGACCGCGCTGCGCAGCGCCGCCGGATCGGCGAAGAGCGGCGTCGCGTCGCGAAAGCAGATCCCCGGCCGCGGGAAATCGGGCACCGACCGGATCAGGGCGCGAAGCTCGGCGACCTCGAGGGTTCGCGGCGGCGGCATCGAGCCAATCCTCTCATCCAGCGCGAGAGCGCCGAAGGCGACGTCCTCCCCGGGCATACACGGCGACCGGTCGTCCTGTCCGCGCAAGGGACGCGGCCATCTCGGCGGCGACCCGGGCAGGCTGTGGCCGCCGCCGAGATGGCCGGGTCTGGGGAGGACGGCGGGTCCGGGAGGACGGCCGGGGTTCGAAGGGCCGGCCGGGGGTGCGATCGGTGACGCCGAGGGCCGGTGTCCGTGACGAAGACGCCGGGAACCTCGCGGGTGACGTGAGGAAGAGGTCGTGAAGTCCACGACTCCTCCACGGTCACGAAGATGCAACCGAACTTGACCACACCATGGCGTGGTCAAGGTCGACAGCGCGATCCCGGGGACCGCAGTCCCCACGAAGGCGCACGTCTTCCCTGCGATCGCGGCATCTCCGCGACGGATGGGACGACGCTATCCGCCGCGTCCCGTCGCGGTCCGACTTGGCCGTC
>DASZZB010000169.1:0-8858 GCA_035545115.1 Solirubrobacterales bacterium
GGACCTGCGCGAGCGCGGCTGCACTCCCGAGGAGGCGCTCTTCGGCGAGGGGCCCGGCGGCTTCGTCCTCAGCGGCGACCGGGCCGAGCTGGAGGCCCTCGGCGCCCACGTGATCGGCGAGGTCGGCGGCACCACGATCGAGCTCGCCGCCGGCGACCGCAGCCTCGTCGTCGGCATCACCGACGCGACCGAAGCCTGGCGCTCGCTGGACGTGGCCTTGGCCGACGTTTAGCCGCCGGCCGCGGCGGGCAGTTCTGAAGCGGACCCTCGGCCCGGGGGCCGGGTGTCCGTCTATGGGAGAGAGACTCGAAACCCGCCGGGCGAAACATGGGCTGGCGGTGGTCCTGGCCGCCGTCCTCGCGGGCGTCGTCCTCAGCGCCTGCGGCGGCTCCGGCTCCGGCCCGCCGCAGCTCACCTTCTTCGTCGCGATCCAGCCGGGGGGCACGATCGAAGCGACCGCCGAACGCTGCACCAAGGAAGCGCACGGCAAGTACACGATCAAGCCCGAACTGCTGCCCAACGACGCGAGTCAGGCGCGCGAACAGCTGGTGCGGCGGCTCGGGGCGAAGGACTCCTCGATCGACATCATCGGCCTCGACGTCATCCTGACCAGCGAATTCGCCAACGCGGGCTGGATCGCGCCGTGGACCGGCAAGCAGAAAGAGGAGGCGTCCAAGGACGTCTTCCCCAGCGTGCTGAAAACCGCCAGCTTCGAAGGCGAACTGTACGCGTCGCCGTTCAACACCAACACGCAGTTGCTCTGGTACCGCAAGGACCTGGTCCCGAAGCCGCCGGAAACCTGGGACCAGATGATCGAACAGGCCGAAGAACTGCCCGAAGCGGGCAAGATCCAGGTGCAGGCCGAACGTTACGAGGGCTACACCGTGTGGGTCAACGCGCTGATCGAAAGCGCCGGGACTTCGATCCTCTCCGGCCCCGAAGAAGTCGACCTCGAACGGAAGCCGACCGAAGAAGCGCTCGCAGTGATCGGCCGGCTGGCCCACTCCTCGGCGGCCTCGCCGAACCTTCCCACCTCCAACGAGGACACGGCGCGGCTCGCCTTCGAGGCGGGCGAAGCGGCCTTCATGACCAACTACACGTTCGCCTTCGCCAGCGCCAAGGAAAACGCCCCCGAAATCAACGAACAGATGGGCGCGGCGCCGTTCCCCCGGGTCAACTCGAACCCGGCCAAACCGCCGCTCGGCGGCTTCAACCTGGCGGTCAGCGCCTACTCCGGCCACCGGCAGCAGGCCTTCGAAGCGGCGCTCTGCCTCGCCGGCGAAAAGAGCGAGCTGACCGCGGTCGAACTCGACGGCCTGCCGCCCTCGCACGAGAACCTCTACACGAACCCGGTCGTGAAAAAGGCCTATCCCGGCTTCGCCGCCCTCGTCCGCGAAGAGGTCGAAGCGGCGGGGCCGCGACCGGTCACGCCCGCCTACCAGGACGTGACCTCGGCGATCCAGCGCACCCTCCACCCGCCGGAAAGCATTCCCGCCGAAGGCGAGGAAGGCAAGTACGAAGAACTGAAGGAAAACCTCGAAGCCGCGGTCAGGCGGGAAGGGCTCCTATGAGCTCCCGGACCCGGTCCGAACGCAAGCTCGCCTGGCTGCTCTGCGCGCCGGCGGTGACCGTGATGCTCGCCGTCACCGCCTACCCGATCCTCTACGCGTTTGTCCTCTCGCTGCAGAAGCTCGACCTGCGCTTCCCGGAACAGACCGAATTCATCGGCCTCTCCAACTACGGCACGGTGCTGAGCTCCGAACTGTGGTGGCTCGACGTGTGGAACACCGTGGTGATCATGGTCATCTCGGTGGCGATCGAGCTGGCGCTGGGCATGCTGATCGCACTGGTCATGCACCGGGCGATCTTCGGCCGTGGCGTGGTCCGCACCGTGGTCCTGATCCCCTACGGGATCATCACCGTGGTCGCCGCCTTCGCCTGGCAGTTCGCCTTCGCCAGCGAATCCGGGTTCGTCGACAACCTGCCGCTGATCGCCGACGAAAAAAACTGGTTCGGCGGCCACATCAGCTCGCTGGCGGTGATCATCATGGCCGAGATCTGGAAAACCACGCCGTTCATGGCGCTGCTGCTGTTGGCCGGGCTGGTGACGATCCCCGGCGAGCTCTACGAGGCGGCGCGGGTCGACGGCGCCTCCGCCTGGCAGCGCTTCACCAAGATCACCCTGCCGCTGATGAAGCCGGCGATCCTCGTCGCGGTGCTGTTCCGCACGCTCGAGGCCTCCCGCGTCTTCGACTCGATCTTCATCATGACCCGCGGCGCGCAGAACACCGAATCGGTGTCGATCCTCGGCTTCAACCAGCTGATCAACCGACTGAACCTGGGGCTCGGCTCGGCCGTCTCGGTGCTGATCTTCGTCGGTGTGGTGTTGCTCGCGTTCGTCTTCATCAAGGGCTTCGGCGTGCGGGTCGAGGAAGGGCGACCGGGAGGTTGAGATGAGGATCGGAGCGCGCGAGTACTCACTGTGGACGATCGCGATCGTGCTGGTGCTGATCTTCGCCCTGGTGCCGGTGCTGTGGCTGCTGTCGATCTCGCTGAAGCCACCCAGCGAGATCACCGACCAGCGCATCATCCCCGCCCACTTCTCGTTGGAAAACTACAAGTCACTGTTCGAAGGCGGCTGGAACGACAGCCCCTTCCTGCGCCCGCTGGTCAACTCGATCGTGATCGCGCTGATCACCACGGCGATCGCGATCGTCCTCGCCTCATTCACCGCCTATGCGATCGCGCGGCTCGAATTCCCGGGCAAGCGGCTGATCCTCGCCGGGGCGCTCGCGATCGCGATGTTCCCGCCGATCTCCACCGTCGGCCCACTCTTCGACATGTGGCGGGCGATCGGCATCTACGACACCTACCTGGGCCTGATCATCCCCTACCTGACCTTCTCGCTGCCGCTGGCGGTGTACGTGTTGGTGGCCTTCTTTCGCGAGATCCCGTGGGACCTCGAGCAGGCGGCACAGGTCGACGGCGCGACGCCGTGGCAGGCGTTCCGCAAGGTGATCCTGCCGCTCGCCGCGCCGGGCGTCTTCACCGCGGCGATCCTCGTCTTCATCTTCTGCTGGAACGACTTCGTCTACGCGATCTCGCTGACCTCGTCGGACAACTCGCGCACGGTGCCCGCGGCACTTGCCTTCTTCACCGGCGAATCGACCTTCACCGAACCGACCGGCTCGATCGCCGCGGCGGCGATCGTGGTGACGATCCCGATCATCGTCTTCGTCCTCGTCTTCCAGCGCCGCATCGTCTCCGGGCTGACCGCAGGCGCCGTCAAGGGATAGGAGCTACGCAATGTCAGAGATAGTCCTCGATGGAGTCACCAAGGTGTTCGACGACGGCTACGAGGCCGTCAAGGACATGGACCTCGACATCGCCGACGGCGAGTTCATGATCCTGGTCGGCCCCTCGGGGTGCGGCAAGTCGACGGCGCTGCGGATGATCGCCGGGCTCGAGGACATCTCCGCCGGCGAGCTGAAGATCGACGGCGAGGTCGTCAACGATCGCTCGCCGAAAGATCGCGACGTCGCGATGGTCTTCCAGAACTACGCGCTCTACCCGCACATGACGGTGCGCGAGAACATGGGTTTCGCGCTCTCGCTCGCCGGCGTCGACAAGGCCGAGATCGACCGTAAGGTCGAGGGCGCGGCGGAGAAACTCGACCTCGTCGGGCACCTCGACCGCAAACCGGCCAACCTCTCCGGTGGCCAGCGCCAGCGGGTCGCGATGGGTCGGGCGATCGTCCGCGACCCGAAAGCGTTCCTGATGGACGAGCCGCTCTCCAACCTCGACGCGAAGCTGCGGGTGCAGATGCGGACCGAGGTGGCGCGCCTCCAATCGGACCTGGGGACGACGATGATCTACGTCACCCACGACCAGACCGAGGCGATGACGCTCGGCGACCGCGTCGCCGTCATGCGCGCCGGCGTCCTCCAACAGGTCGGCTCGCCGGAAGAGCTCTACTCCCGGCCGCGCAACCTCTTCGTCGCCGGCTTCATCGGCTCGCCCGCGATGAACTTCATGCCCGCCGAGGTCATCGGCTCGAAGATCCGCCTGCCGATCGGCGAGGTCGACCCGAGCCAATTCGACGGCCTCGACCTCCCGAGCGGCGGCAAGATCGTCGCCGGCATCCGGCCGGAGAACTTCGAGGACGCGGCGATCGTCCCCGACTCGACCAGGTCCGAACGCGGCCTCGTCTTCGACGCCGACATCGACCTGGTGGAGTCGCTCGGCTCCGATCTCTACGCCTACTTCCACATCGAGTCCGAAGGCGTCCAGTCCGATCAGCTCGCCGACCTGGTCGGCGAGCGCCTCGCCGAGACCGGCGCCGCCGGGCGCCGCGAAGGCGAGGAGCAGATCGTCGCCCGCCTCGAGCCGACGAGCAAGGTCCGCCGTCGCGAGAAAGCCCAGCTCTGGGCCGACACGGCGAAGCTCCATCTCTTCGACCCGGACAGCGGCGAGCGGATCTGACCATTGGTACGGTCATCGTATGGGCAAGATCTTCGAGCGGATCGACGAGGCGCAGCGCGAGTGGATCGCCCGACAGCGGCTGTTCTTCGTCGGCACCGCGCCGCTCGCGGCCGACGGCCGGATGAACGTCTCCCCGAAGGGGCCGATCGGCACGCTGCGGGTGCTCGACGACCACACCGTCGCCTACCTCGACATGGTCGGCTCGGGCGCCGAGACCGTCGCCCATCTGCGCGAGAACGGGCGCATCGTGGTGATGCTCTGCGCCTTCGAAGGGCCGCCGCGGATCCTCCGCCTCCACGGCCGCGGCGACGTGATCCCGGCGGACGACCGGCGCTTCGAGGAGCTCTACGCGCGCGCCGACTTCGACGCCCCGCACGGGATCGAGGCGGCGCGGCGCGCGGTCATCGTCGTCGAGGTCGAGCGGATCGCCGATTCCTGCGGCTACGGGGTGCCGCTGATGAGCTACGCGGGCGAGCGCGTACATGCCGAGAAGTGGGCGGAGAAGAAGCTGCGGGTCGGCGGCGAGGCCGCGATCGACGACTACATGGCGGAGAAGAACGTCGCGAGCATCGACGGCCTGCCGGCGTTCGACCTCGGCCGCGACCGCATCGCCTGATCGCGTCGCCCGTAGCGGTCCGGTCCACCGCCGCTGCTACCCTCCGCGGGTAGGCGATCCGCCTGCGCGTCACGTCGTCTCCACCTTGCGAGGAAAGCGCGCGTCTTGACCACGTTCGAGCGGTTCCCGACCGACCGCGATGGGCCCCGCGACGAATGCGGGGTGTTCGGGGTATACGCGCCCGGCCACGACGTCTCCCGACTCGCCTACTTCGCGCTCTACGCGCTGCAGCACCGCGGCCAGGAGTCGGCCGGGATCGCCACCTGCGAGGGCGGCCACATCACCACGCTGCGCGACGCCGGCCTGGTGTCCCAGGTCTTCGACGAGGAGAAGCTGCGGGCGATGGAGGGCGACATGGCGATCGGCCACGTCCGCTACTCGACCACCGGCGGCGGCTCCTGGGAGAACGCGCAGCCGGTCTGGCGCGACGACGGCCGCGAGGTGGCGCTCGCCCACAACGGCAACCTGACCAACGCGGTCGAGCTGTGGAGTGAGCTGAAGCAGCGCGGGATCGACTTCCGCGGCACCTCCGACTCGGAGATCATCGCGGCGCTCCTCTCCTCCCACGAGGGCAAGCTGATCGAGGACGCGGTCGAGCAGGTGATGCCGCGGCTCGAGGGCGCCTACTCGACCGTGGTGATGACCAAGCACGCGATCGTCGCCTTCCGCGACCCGCACGGGATCCGCCCGCTCAGCCTCGGCCGGCTCGGCGACCGCTTCGTGGTCGCCTCGGAGAGCTGCGCCTTCGACATCATCGGCGCCGAGCTGATGCGCGAGATCCATCCCGGCGAGCTGGTCAGCCTGACCGAGCGGGGGCTGGAGACGCGTCAGGTGGTGAAGGGCGTGCGGCGCGCGACCTGCGTCTTCGAGCACATCTACTTCTCTCGCCCCGACAGCCGGCTGGACGGCAACGTGCTGCAGCAGGTGCGCGGCCGGATGGGCGAGATCCTCTGGCGCGAGGCGCCGGTGGAAGCCGACCTGGTGATCCCGGTGCCCGACTCGGGCAACCCGGCAGCGGCGGGTTTCGCGCGTGCCTCGGGACTGCCGCGCGACGACGGCCTGATCAAGAACCGTTATGTCGCCCGCACCTTCATCCAGCCCGGCCAGGAGCTGCGCAAGCACGGCCTGCGCCTCAAGTTCAACCCGTTGCCGGAGATCGTCGCCGGCCGACGAATCGTCGTCGTCGACGACTCGATCGTGCGCGGCAACACCACCCGGCAGATCGTCGGGATGCTACGCCGGGCGGGGGCGCGCGAGGTGCACATGCGGATCTCGGCGCCGCCGATCCGCAACCCCTGCCACTACGGCGTCGACATGTCGACCCGTGAGGAGATGATCGCCCACGGCCGGACGATCGAGGAGATCGCCGACGAGCTCGACGCCGACAGCCTCGCCTACCTCTCGATGGCGGGCGTCTACGAGGCGATCGGCGGCAGCCCCGACGACCACTGCGACGCCTGCTTCAGCGGCCACTACCCGCTCGGCGACCCCGAGGAGGCGAACGGCAAGTTCGCGCTCGAGGACGTCGCGGTGGTGCCGGCGACGCCGTAGCCGATCGGAGCGGTGCGCCCGGGCGGTACGGGGAGTCCCAGCGGTCAAGAAACTGCACGGATAGTTATCGGTGCATAGGACCGGTTTCTATACGTGCAGTTTCCTGACCGTTCGAGGTCCGCAACAACCCGTGACGACGCCGCCCTCGGCGCACCTTCCGGCGGCGGCCACGGCCTGCCAGGGTCGCCGCCGAGATGGCCGCGTCCCTTCCTGTCCTTGAGCCTGCCCTCCTCGCTAGCCGCCAGTCGCCAGCTGTACCCCGAGCCAGACGATCGCCAGGCTGGCGAGGAGGATCGCGCCCTGCAGCGCATGGACCCTCGCCCAGCGCAGGTGGCCGAGGGCGAGCAGGATCACGAGCGCGACCAGGGCCAGCTTCCAGTGCAGGGTGGAGCTGTCCCAGAGCTGGAAGTGCGAGGCCATCGCCCAGCCGGTGGCGATGAGGACGGCGAGCGCCGCGAGCGAGCCGTAGCCGAAGCGCCGCGCCACCGCGCGCATCCGGTCGCGGTCCCCCTCGCCGCGCAGCAGCGGCACCACCGCCAGCCCGAAGACCAGCTGGCCGCCGACGAAGAAGGCCATCGCCAGCAGGTGCAGGTAGAGGACCAGGCGCCAGGAGTCCGTCACGGCCGGAGACGCTATCGGCACCCCGAGTGCGTTCGCAGTTATCCGCGATAGTTACGGCTGAGTGCGAACGCCAGCCGAATTCCGCATCGTCGTCCTCGCCTCCGGCAACGGCACCAACCTGCAGGCGATCCTCGACCGGCTGCACGGGCGTGACGGCTTCGCGGTGGTCGGGGTCGGCTCCGACAAGCGCGAGGCGCGGGCGCTGCGACGGGCGCGCGAGGCGGAGGTCGAGACCGCGGTCTTCCCGCGCGAGGAGTTCGCCGACCGGATCGCCCGCGACCTCGCGATGGGCGAGTGGATCGCGGGCCTGCGGCCCGACCTCGTCGTCCTCGCCGGCTACATGCAGCTGCTCAGCCCCGACTTCGTCGGCCGCTTCCGCGATCGCATCGTCAACGTCCACCCCGCCCTACTGCCCGCCTTCCCCGGTCTCGACGCGGTCGGCCAGGCGCTCGCGGCCGGGGCCGAGGTCACCGGCGTCACCGTCCACTTCGTCGACGAGGGGGTCGACACCGGGCCGCCGATCCTCGCCCGCGAGGTCCCGGTGCCGGCGAGCCGCAACCGCGAGGAGCTCGAAAGCGCGCTCCATGCGGTCGAGCACGAGCTCTACCCGCAGGCGATACGCATGCTGGCACGGGGCGAAGCTAGGATCGGCGCCGACGACCTTCCCCGGGTCGCCGACCGATGAGCGAGACGACCGCTGACACCAGCAGCGAGGCAGGCGACGCCGCGGGACGCGACGGCGCGATCCGCGTCCGCCGCGCCCTGATCTCGGTCTCCGACAAGACCGGGGTCGCCGACTTCGGCAGGGCGCTGGCGGCGCTCGGGGTGGAGATCCTCTCGACCGGTGGCACCGCGACGGCGCTGCGCGAGGCGGGGCTCGAGGTCACCGATGTCGCCGAGTTCACCGGTCAGGAGGAGATCCTCGACGGGCGCGTGAAGACGCTCCACCCGCGCCTCCACGCGGCGCTCCTGGCGCGGCGCGACGACCCCGCCCACATGGACGTGCTGGCGGCCGAAGGGATCGAGCCGATCGACCTCGTCGCGGTCAACCTCTACCCCTTCGAGCAGACCGTCGCCGCCGATGACGTCGACGAGCGTGCCGCGATCGAGAACATCGACATCGGCGGGCCGACGATGATCCGCGCCGCGGCGAAGAACCACGAAGGAGTCGCGGTCGTCGTCAAGCCGGAGGCCTACGACGCGGTCTGCGCCGAGCTCGAGGAGTCGGGCGGCGAGATCTCGCTCTCGACCCGCCACTGGCTCGCCAACGAGGCCTTCGCCCAGACCGCCCGCTACGACGCCGCGATCAGCCGCTGGTTCTCGACCTCCTACGAGCACGAGGACTTCCCCGAACACCTCGCGGTCGCCTACGAGAAGGTGCTCGACCTCTCCTACGGGGAGAACCCGCACCAGCGGGCGGCGCTCTACTCGGAGGCCGGGGCGCGCGGCCACATCCTCTCGCGGGTGCAGAAGCTGCACGGCAAGGCGCTCTCCTTCAACAACGTGCTCGACCTCGACGCGGCGCGCTCGCTCTGCGCCGACTTCGAGCCGCCCGCCTGCGTGATCGTCAAGCACAACAACCCGTGCG
>DASZZB010000170.1:0-19516 GCA_035545115.1 Solirubrobacterales bacterium
GGGTAGTCGAGGTTCTCGACCGCGATCCGCCAGATCTCCCGTTCGAGCACCTCCATCCGTTTCTCCTCGACGTCGGAGACCGGCACGATCCGCCGCTCGACCCGCACCTTGCGCCCGCGCCCGCGGCGCACCGGCCCGACCACGATCGCGCCACCGCGGTAGACGTCGCGGTCGAGCAGGCTGTGCAGGGTGACGATCGTCTCGTCGTGGGTCGTCGCCGGGTGGACGAAGTCGATGACGAGGCCCGCCTCCTTGCCCGGCGCCCGCCGCGTCACCCGGCCGACCCGCTGCTGGTAGATCCGCCGCGAGGCGGTCGGCGCCAGGTGCATGCAGATCGTCGCCCGCGGGCTGTTCCAACCCTCGGCGAGCAGCTGCGCGTTGCAGAGCACGTCGACGTCGCCGCGTTCGAAGCCCGCCAGGATGTCGGCCAGTTCGCGCTTCGGCGTCTCGCCGGAGACCGCCTGGGCGTTGATCCCTACCGCACGGAACGCCTCGGCGACGTTGTAGGCGTGCTTGACGCCGGCCGTGTAGACGACCCCCGGCGTCTTGCGGAAGCGCGACTTGTAGAGGTCGGCGATCGCGAAGTTGAACGGCCCCTGGTCGAGCAGCGCCGCCAGCTCCTCCTGGTCGAAGTCCTGGTCGACCTCGCCTTTGCGCAGCGGCACCTTGGCGATCGTCCGCACCCCCGGGCCGGGCGGGATCCGCAGGCAGCGGAGCGGCGAGATGACGCCCCGGCGCGCCGCCTGGGCGAGGTCGAAGCGCGAGGTCTGGGTCGGGAAGAGGTCGGCGACGTGGCGGGCGATCAGCGCGCCGGTCGCGGTCATGCCGATGAAGACCGGCCCGGGCCAGGCGCGGATGCAGGCGCTGGTTTTCTCGCCCAGCGCGGTGTGCGCCTCGTCGCAGATCACCACCGAGTAGGCGTCGGAGACCTTCTTGTGGTTGCGGACGAACCACTGGTAGGTCTCGACCGTGACCGGCCCTTCGGCGTCGTCGCGGTTGCCGAGCAGCGGCGGGCGGAGGCGCTCCTTGTAGCCGCGGTCGGAGATCTCGCCGATGAACTGGTCGACCAGGTTGCGGCGGTGGGTGAGGATGAGGACGCCACCGGTCCGGGTCGCCTCGATGAAGCCGACCGCGGCGACCGTCTTGCCGGCGCCGGTCGCGTGCTCGAACCAGAAGCGGCGCGACGCGCCGGGGTCGTCGGGCGCCTCCTCGACCACCTCGTCTTCGTCCTCGGCGCCCGCTTCGGCCCAGTCCTGCGGCTCTTCGTCCTCCTCTTCGCTCTCGTCGGGTGCTTCGGCTTCCTCGGCGCCTTCCGGGGCGGCGTCGTCGGCGAGCGATGCTTCCTCGGTGTCGGGCTCCTCGGCGCCCGCTTCGCCGGCCGGCAGCGCGGCCTCGGCCGAGCCGACCAGGGCCTGGGCCATCAGCTCGGCGAGCGTGGCGGAGAGCGCGTCGACCTGGTGCAGCGAGAGCTCGGCGCCGTCGCGCAGGGTCGGCGGTTCGGTGGCGAGGAAGCGCTCCAGCCCGAGCAGCAGCGAGTAGTTGCGGCGCCACTCGATCGAGGGCTCCTCGGCGCCCGCCTCGATCTCGGCGAGCGCGGCGTCGAGCGCCTGCCTGCGGGCGGTGCCGGGAGCGAGCGCCTCGGGCCCCTCGCCATCGAGCAGGAAGGGCTCACGCGCGAAAGACGAGGCGCGCTCGATATCGGCGCTGGATGGGACTGCCGCGCCAGCGGCAACGTCGGTGGTGTTGGCCATGGAGGCTTTGGGTCTGGCCCGACCGCAACTGGAGACGGTCGCAGGCAAGAATGGAACGAGGGCTAGGGGAAACCGGAAGTTCGTCCCCCCGAGAACTCTTGCGGTCCGCGGACGCGAACCGAACGTGCTCGTATTGTAATCAAGGAGCGGATGCGACGGCGGATCACACTTGCGCTCGCCCTCGCCGCGGGCCTGGCGGCGACCGCGTTCGTGGTCGGTTGCGGCTCCTCGGAAGGCGGTGGGAGCACGACCCACCCGGACTACGCGAAGGCGCTGGCCGGCGCGCCGGCGCCGCTGGCGAAGCTCCATGAGCAGGCGGACCAGATCCTCCCCGGCGGCAGGGACGCCTTCGAGAGGCGGGTCGCCTCGCTCGGCTACCCGGTGGTCGCCAACGTCTGGGCCTCCTGGTGCTGGCCCTGCCGCTCCGAGTTCCCGATGCTCCAGGATGCCGCGGCGCGCTGGGGGGAGAAGGTCGGCTTCATCGGCGTCGATTCGGAAGACTCCGAAGAGGAAGCGGAAAAGTGGCTCGACGCCCACCCCGTCCCCTATCCGAGCTACTTCGACCCCGACTACGAAGTCGCCGCCTCCTACAAGGCGAGCGGCCCGCCCGACACGGCGTTCTACGACGCCACGGGGAAGCTCGTCCACGTGAAGCTCGGCCAGTACGCGGACGCCTCCGAACTCGAAGCGGACATCAGGCGCTACGCGCTGGGAGGCGCATAATCAAGGCATGGAAACGTACGTCGTCATCGCCCTGATCGGGATCGGGTTGCTGGCGGCGGAGCTGTTGCTGCCGACCGGCGGCATCCTCGCCCTGCTCGGGATCGCCGGCCTGGTGACCGGTGGGATCGTCGCGCTGGGCTCCGAATCGGGCTCGGCCGACTGGGTCGGCGGCGCGCTGATCACGCTCGCGATCCTCTCCGCGATCAGCTTCCTCTACATCACCCGTAAGGTGGTGCGCAGCACCGGCAAGCTGCCGCCGCGGGCGGGCACCGAGGAAATGGTCGGCGGCGAGGCCGAGGCGCGCTCGACGATCGACCCGACCGGCAAGGCGTTCATGCGCGGGACGCTGTGGTCGGCGCGGCTCGCCGAGGGTGTCGATCCGGTCCGTTTCGGGGATAAGGTCACCGTCGAGGCGGTCGACGGGCTGACGCTGGTGGTGCGACCGGCCGCCACCTCGGCCCCTCAGTCCAGGTCATCAACCCACATCAAGGAGCGAGCTGAATGGCCGTAGTCGGCGCTGTGATCATCGTCATCGTCCTCTTCGGGCTGATCGCGCTCGGCATGTCGGTGCGGGTGCTGCGCGAGTACGAGCGCGGCGTGATCTTCCGGCTCGGCCGGCTGATCGCGACCAAGGGCCCCGGCCTGATCCTGCTGATCCCGCTGATCGACCGGATGGTCAAGGTCGACCTGCGGACGGTGACCCTGAACATCCCGCCACAGGAGGTGATCACCCGCGACAACGTGCCCTGCCGGGTCAACGCGGTCGCCTACTTCCGCGTCGTCGACCAGAACCGGGCGGTGGTCGAGGTCGAGAACTACCTGGTCGCGACCTCGCAGATCGCCCAGACGGCGCTGCGCTCGGTGCTCGGCAAGGCGGAGCTCGACCAGCTGCTCGCCGACCGCGAGCGGCTCAACGAGGATCTGCAGAAGATCATCGACGAGTCGACCGAGCCCTGGGGCGTGAAGGTGACGGCGGTGGAGATCAAGGACGTCGAGATCCCCGACCAGATGCAGCGGGCGATGGCGCGCCAGGCCGAGGCCGAGCGCGAGCGGCGCGCCAAGATCATCAACTCCGAGGGCGAGTTCCAGGCGGCGCAGAAGCTCACCGACGCCGCGGACATCATCAGCACCAACCCGGCCTCGCTGCAGCTGCGCTACCTGCAGACGCTGCTCGAAATCGGCTCCAACCAGAACACCACGGTGGTGTTCCCGCTGCCGATGGACGTGCTCGAGCCGTTCATCGGCGGGAGGTCGGGGGACGGGCCGAAACCGAAACCGAGGCCGAAGGCGCCGCCGCCGGAGCCGGCGGTTCCGACCGACCCGGACGAGCCCGATCTGCCACCCTCCCGCTCCTGAGCTCACCGGCACCCGAGATCCGCATCGACCAGCTGAGCGGGCTGAGGACGATCCTCGCCCCGGGCCGCGCCGCGCGACCCGACAACTTCACCACGCGGCGCTCGGAGCCGAAGGGACCGGCGGGCTGCCCGTTCTGCGAGGGCGCCGAGGACAAGACGCCGCCCGAGCTCTACGCGCTGCGGGCGGAAGGCGGCGCGCCCGACACACCGGGCTGGCGGACCCGCGTCGTGCCCAACCTCTACCCGGCGCTGGGCGCGCCCGAGGCGACGGCGCCGGGCGGCAGCCCGACCGCCGAAGCGGGCTCGTTCTCCTCCAGCGGCGACCCGCTCCTCACCTCGCGGCGCGCCGGCGAACCGGACCTGTTCAGCGCGCGGCCCGCGACCGGGGCGCACGAGGTGCTGATCAGCTCGCCCCGCCACCTGACCGCGATGGCCGAGCTCGACGACACCGAGCTCGACGCCGCGGTGGCGACCTGGCGCGAGCGGATGCGCGCGCACCGCGGCGCCTCCTACGTGCAGCTGATCGTCAACGAGGGCGGCGGCGCCGGGGCCTCGCTCGAGCACACCCACGCCCAGCTCTACGCGCTGCCGTTCGTGCCCGCGGCGGTGGCGCGGGAGCGCGAGCGGGTCGGCGCCTACGGCGAACGGACCGCCGGGGCGGGGCTGCTCGCCGACGTCCTGGTCGAGGAGGTGCGGCGCAAAGACCGACTGGTGGCGATCGACGACGAGGCGGCGTTGATCTGTCCCTGGGCGTCGCGCTCGCCGTTCGAGCTGCGGGTGATCCCGCGGCGGGAGGTCGGTCGCTTCGAGGAGGACACGGGCGGGGCGGCGATGATCGCCACCGCGATGCGCGTCCTCGCCGCCCGCTTCGGCGCGCCGCCGGAGCTGAACCTCTGGGTCCGCACCGCGCCCGCCGACGCCGCGCAGTTCCACTGGCACGTCGACATCGCGCCGCGGCTGACGATCAAGGCCGGCTTCGAGCTCGGCACCGGCGTCGACATCGACGTCTATCCGCCCGAGCAGGCGGCGTCAGATCTCAGAGAGTGCCTTTGAGCTGAGCACCGAGTCGATGAGTTCGCAGTTCTGGCCGCTATGCGGCTATAAGTGCGAACGCGCGGGCGGTGTAGGGTCTGCCGGCCGTGGCGCCCAATCCCCGACCGATCCCCCACTTCATCGCCGACACGAGCCAGGAGGGCATCGCCGCGGGCCGCTTCGCGACGCGGCTGCACGAGGCCTTCGTCGAGGCGGTGGACGGGATCGCCGACCTGCCCGCCGGGGCGGCCGTGCCGGAGGAGATCGACTGGTTCCCGGAGCGCGCCTGGGGCGGGCGCGTCTGGGTCCCCTGCTCGGCGCGGACCAACAGCGACGAGGGCACGCTCGAGCTCTTCGGCCACGTCTCCTACGCGCTGCCGGGCGGGGAGGGCGACCCGAGCGACTTCGCCGCCGCCGCCGACTTCACCGATGTCCTCGCCGAGGACAACCCGGACTGGAAGATCGACCTGAACGACGACGTGATCGGCCGCTGGCGCGGCGAGAACGGGCGCGCCGGGGCGGTGACCCTGGTCTGGGGACGGCCGCTGGTGCGCGGCGCCGTCGCCGCCACCGCCGAGCTCGACGACGAGACCGTCGACCAGGAAGAGATCCTCCGCGACCGCTTCACCCTGGTGGCGCTCGACGCGCTCGAGGCCTACGGCGATGACATCTTCATGGAGGTCAAGCTGTGGAGCCGGCGGGCGGCGGAGCTCGCCGCCGAGAGCCTCTACGCCGCGCCCGAAGAGGACCAGACCGCCGGCGACGGATAGCACCGGCGATCTCGGCTCGGCGAGACCTCAGCCGATCCCGATCAGCTCGATCTCGGTGCGCAGCCCCGGCGCGCGCGTGAGCCGCTCGTCGAAGGTGAGAAGCGGCGCGCCTGCCGCCTCGGCGAGGGCCACGTAGAGCCCGTCGTAGAAGCTGACGTTTTCGCGCAGCTGCCAGGCCCGGTCGGCAAGCGCGGCGTGCGGGATCCGCTGTACGCGCATGCCGAGGAAGTCCTGCAGCGCGGCTCGCGCCTTGCGCGGCCCGAGTTTCTTCGCCCGCGCCTGCCGCCGCAGCGCGTTGCCTACCTCGGCGTCGACCAGGGCGGGAGCCCAGACCCAGCGCTCCCGCCCGATCGCCTCACGCGCTGCCTCCACGTGCTCTCCCCCGGCCAGGTACTCGACCAGGACCGAGGCATCGACGACGTTCATCAATCGCCTCGCGCTTCGCGGATGAAGCGGACGGTATCGGCCGTTTTCACCTTCGAAGGCCCGCGGGCCCGCACTCGGGCATCGAGTTCCTCGAACGTGAGCAGCCCCGACGTCGCACCGAGTTCGCGCTTGATCAGGTCCGACAGCGAGATACCCTCCGCCGCGGCCCGCATCTTCAGCATCCGGTGCATCTCGTCCGGGACGTTTCTGACTTGGATCATCTTGGACATGTCCACCACATTAACTCTCGTGGGGGACACCTCCCTCAACTGGCTCGTTCTCATGCAACGGATCTTGGCTCCAAAATCCGCACGTGTGGCTCCCGCTTTGTAACTTCTTCGCGCCAACTCCCTCACTTGAGCCACAATCCGCTCACGCCCCGATAGCTCAGCTGGATAGAGCGATCCCCTCCTAAGGGATAGGCCGCTGGTTCGAATCCAGCTCGGGGCATTCCAACTTGGCGCTCTGACAAGCGAAATATGGGCGCCACCTAAGAGGCGCCGATAGATTTCGGTGCCGGTAGGAACAAATTCGCTCGGACCTGTTCCTACTTCCTCCCCTCGCAAAGGCGGACGCGGTCATCGACATCCGCTCCACGACCGGGCCGGTCGCTTGTGGTTGCACCACGACGACGTCGAGGTTCAGCGCTACGCGGCCGGGCTCGCGCGCCGGGCAACCGCGCTCGAAGCGATTGAAGACCGCATCACCTTGGTCCTACCACAGGGATTAAACGAACCTTCGAAGGATCGAGCGACGAGTTGATCGACCCCCATAGCGACGCTCCCGGTTACCTGACCTCGGCGAGTCAACGACAACGAGCCTGGGTCGAGTTCATCGATCGGTGGGGCCCCCGAACACGCTGGCTCGCTGCGGGACCGATCGCCGAGAGTCGCCGCTTGGGCAGGGACCCTGGCACGGACACCAGGTTCGCCGAAGTCGTCTCGAAGTGGCAGCGAGTGCGGCCGCGGCAGTTGCGGATCACCCATCTACCTGACGTCTGGATCTCGATCGATAGCCTCAATCCAAGTCCCAGCCCGGCCGATCCCGAGGGAGCACTCTCGGCCTTCATCGGCTGGGTTGAGGCGATCCTCGCCGACGAGCCATCAGTCCCCCTGCAGTTCACCCGTCCGCTGAAATCCGAGCGCGGCTCACCTCAGCAATGGGAGCAGGAGTTGAGAGACGGCAAGGTGCGGATCGTGCGGGTCTCCGGAGCGGAGTTAAACCCGCGCTACCGTGGGCGGGCCGAGCGCGGACGAGCGCCCTCCCTCCTGTTGCCGGCCCATTGTGCGGCGGCGTTAGTGCGCTCGACCGGCGCCGCGCCTGACTGAGCTGGCCAACTTGTCTGAGTTCTCGACCGCGGCGGCCTTCGTAGGCAGATTGCCCCGGCCCTAACCTGGCGAGAGTTCTGGCCCGACCCCCTGAGATCAGTCCGTCTCGTTTGAGGGTCCTTCCCGTCGCGACAATGGGCAAAGGAGGACCGAAGCAGGTGAAGAGGCAGAGGAACACCCCGAGCAGATCATCCGCAAGCTGCGGGTGGCCGAGCAGATGCTCTCGGAGGGCAAGACGGTCGGCGAGGCGGCGAAGGCCCTGGAGGTCTCCGAGCGGACCCTGCACCACTGGCGGAACCAGTACGGCGGGATGAAGGCCGCCGACGTGGAGCGGCAAGGGCGATCCTCTCCCAGCTCACCTCCTCGGAGCGGGCGCTCGAGATCCGCGCCGGGCGCACCATCGCCTGCGAGGGGGTCGCCCTCTGCACCCAGCACTGGCGCTGGGGCGAGTCCGACTCCGAGGAGCGCCCGGCGAGCGCCGCGCGGCTGGTGCTGGCGCGGCGCGGCCCGGCGCGGCGGCGCCTGGAAGATCGTGATCGTCTGCCCCTGGGATTAGGGCGGCCCGGGCCGAGGCCGGAGCCGACGCGGAGGCCACGGGCGGCTGCGCATCGGCGCCCGTGGCGGCGAGGGCACCGGGGTCAGCGGGCCGGCGGGCGGCCGCGGCTCCCCTTGTCACCCGCGTGCCCCCCGTGCCCGTGCCGGGCGTGCTTCTTCCTGGCCATCTTGCCGTGCTTCCCGCACTGGTTCGCGACCACCGGCTTAAAGTGCTCCACCTTGCCGTTCTGCCCGGTGAAGCGCACGATCGCGCGGCGCTTTGACTTCTTGGCCTTGCAGAGATTTTCGGAGTTTTCGAGCAGGCCGTACTTCCTGCCGCCCTTCATCCGCAGTTCGAATTTTTCGACCGGGGCGTCGGGCACCAGTTCGAAGGTGTTGCGGATGCCCTTGTTCTTGCCCGAGTCCACTTTGCCGACCAAGAGGACCCTGATCTGGCCGTTCAGTTCGGCGACCAGGGCGGGCAGCTTGTAGCTGTAGCCGCCGACCAGGTAGACCGGCCCCTCGAGAGGCTTTTCGGGCAGCGGCGTCCACGCCTTGGCGTGGCCGTAGACCGAGGAGGCGGGACAGGCGCCCCCGCCAGGAGCACCGGCCGGGTGCAGGTCTTGTTCAGGTTGCCCTGGTCGACGAACTCGCCATGGGGCAGGTTGACCTGGGCGCGGCCGATGTTGGCTTCGCCGGGCTTCGCGGTCAGGACCGCGCGGAGGGCGGGATGGCCGATCCGCTTCGTGGCCCCCTTCAGCTTCAGCGCCAGCTTCGGCTTGAAGGGGAGGTTCTTGCAACCGCGGGCCTGGAAGCGCTCGGTCGGCTTCGCGGCGCCGCCGTCGGAGGCGGCGAGGGTCGCCGAGATCGCCATCGGTTCACAGTTGGTCGGGTTGCGGATGAAGTCCTTGCGGTCTACCTGGATCGCCACCGAGCGGAGCTTCAGCGGGATCCCGCGGAGGATCGTCGGGATGGGGTCGGACTTCGCCGTGATCTGGGCCGTTTCGGGGTCGACGTAGAGCGGCGCGCGGACGACCACGTTGCCGAGGTCGAAGGGGCCGGCGACCGCCGGGGTGATGACGACGCTCGAGAGCGGCGCGCCCTCGGGCAGGTCGAGGAGCTATCGCTCACGCCCATGTGGCGGCAGCTCAAAGTTCGCGATGATGATCGGCCTCACTTGGAGCTGCTCTTCTGGGAAGTTCGCTGCCGGCGGTGGCGGCGATGGCGGTGCTTCTTTGCCACGCAGCGGGTCTTGCCGTGGCGCCTTGCCTTGTGCTTGCCCTTCGGGCAGCGGCGGTGGGTGGCGTTGCCGCCGGAGGGAAACGACGTCGCCGCCGTGGGCAGCTGCGGCGCCAGGGTGGGAGCAGGCCGGCACCCGTCCCCCTGGCACGCTTCCGCTTCTGCGGCTTCGGGGAAGCCGCCGTTCACCCGGGCGTCGTAGATCGAGGGGGTGGTGTCGGTGTCGGTGCCGGTCAGGAGGTCGCCGCTGAGGAAGAAGACGTCGTCACCGTCCGCACTCACGGCGAAGAGGTGCTCGTCGGCTTCGCTGTGGGGCCCCGAGATCAGGTAGAGGCAGCCCCCCGGCCTGGCGCAGCTGCCGAGCCCGGATGCCTCCCACTCATAGACGTCCTGGCGCTGGTCGGTGTCGGCGGCGACCAGCGGTTCGTAGCTCTGGAAGAAGGCGCGGGTGCCCTCGGCGTTCAGGTTCAGCAGCCGGTCGGCGAGCCCGAGGACTTCGCCGGGGCCGAAGGCACCCGCCGGGGTCTGCAGGCTCGCACCGCCCGTGGCCGGCGTCCCTGTCGGGTTGCACGACAGGCAGCTGAGCGTCGCACCGTCGTAGCGGTAGACCTCCTTGTGGCCGGCCGGGTCGTAGGACGTGAGCGGCGCCCGCGACTCGAACAGCAGCACGTCGCCGCCGGGGTCGGTGCGGGAGGTCTCGCGAGCCGGGGCCGAACCCAGCGAGGCAAGCCACCTGCCCAGGCCCACCAATACCGCACCGATCGTTTCTTCCACGTCTTCTTCCTCCACCGTCCCGACGAAGCCGATCTGCCCTTCGCGGGAGACGTAGAGGTTGTCCTTGCCGGTTTCGGCGTGGGCGCCGTTCGGATTCGCCTGGCCGGTGAGGACATCGGGTGAGAGGAAGTAGGCGATGCGCCCGTCGGGCGAGACGTTGACCGGCGTCGTGTCGCCGCCTTCGCTGAAGCGGATCGGAGATCCGGTGGCGGCGTCGTAGGCGAAGAGGTCCCCCCCTTCCAGGTAGAAGATGCGGCCGCCGCCTTCGGCGATGCCGGCGTAGGTGAGGCCTTCGCCGACCGCGTAGGTCCGCGCGTCGTCCTGGCGCAGGTAGAGCATGCCCGAGCCTTCGATCCGGAAGGCGACGCCGGCACCGTCGAGCGAGGCGCCCACGTATTCGGCGTTTTCCCCTGCTGCCGGGGTGACGTCGCCCGGCAGCAGCGAGACCACGTGGGTGACTTCGTCGGCGGTGCGGTCGTAGATCGCCGCCGTGCCCGCGGGCGGGGCGTCCGGCTCGAGCTGCACCGCGCGGATCCGTTCGCTGCTGAAGATGGTGTGGGAGCCGCCGGGGGCGATCAGCCTCGCTTCCGCCCCCCGGTCGACCCCGAGGCTGCCGCGGCCGACCGGCTGCGAATGGCCGTCGGGGTAGCGGATGAAGGTGGTGCCTCCGGCGCCGAGGCTTTCCGACCAGAGCGAGTGTTCCTGATCCTCCGAGAAGGCTCCCGGCCGCGGCGCCGGCACCTCGGCGCCGGTCGGCGACGCCAGTTCGGTCGACCAGCCGCCGCCGCCGCGCCGCGCCAGGTAGTCGTCGCCGTTTCCAGCCCCCGCCGCTTCGAAGCCGGGGATCGAGCCGCCTTCGACCAGGAAGCTCACCCGGTCGCCGTCGGGGGAGGCCTGCAGGGTCGGGAAGTAGCGGCCGTTGAACGCGGCGCCTCGCGGCGTCCGCCCGTTGGTGTCGGGCGGGGTGACGAGCTCGTAGGCGCGGCAGTCGGGCAGCATCGCCGAGGGGCCGGTGCGCAGGGCCCCGTTCGCGCACGGGCCGCCCGTCTGCGGGGGCGCGTAGGTCGTGAAGCTCCCTTCGACCTCCTCGCGGCAGGGGGCTCCTCCCGGTATGCATTCGTTTTCGGCCACCGCCCGGAAGCGGTAGGTGGTGCCGGGGGCGAGACCCGCGATCGGCGCCGAGACCGGTATCCCCGCGATCCCGGACGGAAGCGTTCCCTGGCCCGCGAGGGTGGCGCCGTCGAAGCCCGACGGCGCGGTGGTGTATTCGAGGCGGTAGGTGGTCCGGCCGCCGTTCGGATTGACGGTGGCCTGCAGGATCGCTTCGGTTTCGGTGACCCCGGCGGCGCGCAGCGACTGGACTTCCGGCGCCCCGACGGAGGAGAAGCGGAAGGCGAAGGTGTGGTTCGGTTTGCCTTCCGAGGGGACGAAGAAGCTGCGGTGGTTGGGGCTGGTCGCCGCGTTGTCGACCGCCACCTGCAATGGCGAGGGGACCACCCGGAACCCCGGGTATTCGTAGGTTTCCAGGAGTTCTTCGCCCGCGCCCAGGCCTATCCCGAATTCGTAGACCTTCGGGGTGGCGTCCAGCTCGGAGACGATCAGGTGGCCGCTTTCTTCGTCGACCGCGATCGTGTCGCGGCCGAAGGGCGCAAGGAGCTTGCCGTTGGGCGTGCCGCGGCCGTCGATCGAGCCGAGGTAGTCGTGAGAACCTTCCAGTTCGAAGACCTGGATCACGCCTCCTTCAACGGCAGCGGGCTTCTGATCGCTCACATAGAGCCGGCGATGTCTATGGTCGACCGCGACGAACTCATTGTTTTGGTTCAGCGTTCCCCGGCCGATCGCAGGATCCAGCAGCTGCGGCGGTTCCCCGGCGGAACTCCCGGGCGGGCTCCATTCGCCCACGCAGCCTTCGCCGGGGCTGACGAAGAGGCGTTCGGTTTCCGGGTCGACCGCGAGGCCCACGAAAGGAAATGAAGCTGACTCATCCGAGCAATGCGTCGGTGCCGATACGTCGTTTTCGATGAACACTTCGCCCGGTCCTTCGTAGGCGATCTCCCCCGCTTCGGGGTCATAGGTTCCGGTGGGCCTGAACAGGGTGACCCGCTTGATTCCGCCGACCACGAACTGATGGACGTAGAGGTTCCCCTTCGGATCGACCGCCAAGGCTCTTGCGCCCGACACCTGCAGCTCAGTGATGAACCGACCTTCAGGGCGGAAGACGTCGACGCGTCCCGCCGTTCCTTCGCTTTCCCGGCTGCTCACGTACATGTCGCCGAAGGAGTCGATCGCGATGTTCGGGTTTTCGAACGCCTTGCTCGGTTTCGGTGGGCCGGGGCACCAGGGGTCGGGGACCTCGTCGTATTTTTCGGTGCCGCAGGCGCCGGTCAGCGAGAGCGTGGGGTCGAAGAGGTGCTGTTCGACCGCGGCCTGGGCAGGAGGCGGAGCCAGACCGAGGCCGACCCAGGCCGTCGCGGAGACCAGCAACGCGGCCGCCCAGCGGCGGGCGCCGCGCCTGCCCGGGGTCGAGAGGAGCAGGCGGGCGCTCATCGCCCGCCGCCCTTGCCTCGCTTTCCGTGCCCCTTCCCGCAGCCGACGGCGATCTTCGGGTGCTGTTGGGAGACGGCACCGTTCTGGCCGACGAAGCGGGCGTTGGCCCGCTGGGTCTTGGCGCAGAGGTTCTCGGAGTTTTCGATCAGCGAGTACTTCTTGCCACCCTTCATCTGCAGGACGAACCGCGAGACCGGCGCATCGGGCACGACCTCGAAGGTGTTGCGGATGCCGTGCTGCCTGGTGGTGTCGACCCGACCCTTCAGCAGGATGCGGACCTTGCCGTCCAGTTCGGCGACCAGGGCGGGCAGCTTGTAGCCGAAGCCGCCGACCAGGTAGACCGGGCCCCGCAGCGGTTCGGCCAGCAGCGGGGTCCAGGCCTTGGCGTGGCCGTAGACGGTGCTCTTGGGACAGTGGCCGGCCAGGAGGACGGGCCGCGTGCAGGTCTTGTTGAGGTTGCCCTGGTCGAGGAAGAGCGAGTGGGGCAGCCCCACCTGGGCTCTTGCGATGTTGGCCTGGGCGCCCTTCGGATAGGTGAGGACGGCCTTCAGGGCCGGGTGGCCGGTCCGCCTGGTCGGGCCTTTGAGCTGCACCTTCAGCCGCGGCGCGAAGCCGAGCTTCGCGCAGTCGGTGGCCTGGAAGCCGGTCGAGGGAGTCGCCGTGGCCCCGTTGCTCGCGGTGACCCCGGCGGAGATCGTCTTCGGTTCGCAGCTGGTCGGGTTGAGGGTGAATTCGGGCCGGTCGACGGTCACGTCGATCGCCCGGTAGGCGATCGGCACCCCTTCGAGGATCTGGGGCAGCGGGTCGGTGGTGATCGTCGCCTCGGAGGTTTCGGGGTCGATCGCGATCGCCGCGCGGTTCACCACGGTGCCGAGGTCGAAGGGGCCGGCCTGGGCGGGCACGACGGAGACGAGCGAGTAGGGCGCGCCCTTGTAGGGGCCCGCCAGGTAGACGGCGGTCGGCGCCTTGCCGGGCTGGGGGATCCAGAGCGGCGCCGGGCCGACGCCCGAGGCGGCCTTGACCACGCCGACCTGGGAGGACGCCGGGCAGGATCCGCTCCCCGCGGCCCCCTCGGGGCAGAGCGCCACGCCGCCGAGCTTGGCGAGCAGGCCCTCGGGCAGGTGGACGGAGATCGTCCGCGGGTTGGCTTCGCCGTCGGCGCGGGTCAGGTCGAAGGTGAAGGGCGCATAGGTCCCGGCGCCGGCGCGCAGGGTGCCGGCGGCGATCCTGGGGTCGAAGCCGCCCTTGCCGCAGCCCGAGGAGATCCGCATCGGCGCGTCGCCCACCGCCGCGGGGCGGCCCGTCCAGGGGGTGAAGGAATAGTGGGTCTGGTAGGTGCCGCAGGTAGAGGGCGTCGAGAGGGGCGCCCGCGGGCCGCCGAAGAAGTGCAGGCGGAATTCACCGAAGGGCACCTGGGGCAGGCCGCCGAGGGCG
This sequence comes from Solirubrobacterales bacterium, assembly GCA_035545115.1. Taxonomy (GTDB): domain Bacteria; phylum Actinomycetota; class Thermoleophilia; order Solirubrobacterales; family 70-9; genus VAYN01. Next base: position 13,914 of record DASZZB010000170.1, read on the forward strand.
GGGATGCCGTCGAAGACGGTTGTCAGTTGCCCGGTCAGCGGGTTTGCCTGGATTTCGGCCGGGAGCTTCAGGCGCACGCCCTGTTCGTCGGTGACGAGCCAGAAGCCGAAGAGGCGCCCCGGCTCGGGGGTGCGCTGGTAGATCGCCCCCTGCAGGGTGCGTTCGAGCGCCGGGACCTCGATTTCCGCGGTGCCGAGCTTCGCGTCGTCGGGGCAGGCGGGGGCGGCTGCGTTGCCGTAGCCGACCTGCTGGTCGCTGCAGGCCCCGAGCCCGTCGCCGGCGGCGGGGTTGATCGCCAGGCCTTCGGGGAGGGTGACGAGGGCGCTCTTCAAGGTCGAGGTGCCGAGGGTGTTGGGGGATTCGCTCTGGGGGATCTTCACGGTCGCATCGACTCCGGTCGCCGAGGCCGCTTCGACGCTGGTCGGCGTCAGCGACATCTGCGCTTCGAAGGCCGGCAGGCCGCAGCCGGTGATCTGGGGGAAGGGCGTCGTGGCGCTCTTCGGCTGGCCGGGCAGCTGGTAGCTGACCGCGGTGACCGTGAGCCGGCGCTGGGTGGCGCAGTCGGTCGGGTTGGTCATGAAGGGGACTTCGGGCGCGCCGGCTTCGCGGCCGCCCGGAGGGGTCTTGAATTCCAGGGCTTCCAGCGGGGTGAGCCGCAGGGCGTCGTGGCTCCTGGCCGCCGGGACGCCCCAGAAGGTGCTCTGCGCGCCGATCAGGGAGGCCACCGAGGCGGCGCCTTCGATCGCCGCGGTGAGCGAGTAGTCGATCGGGTCGACGCGGATGTTGACCAGCACCGGGTAGGGGCCGGCGAAGAGGGCGAAGCGGGCGACGACGTCTCCGCCGGGAGGCGCCATGTTGTAGACCGGCTCGAGGAAGGTGCCGGCGTTCAGGCCCCCGAGGGTGACTTCGCTGACGCCGACCTGGGAGGAGACCGGGCAGCGGCTTTCGGCGGGCGCTTCGCCGAACTGGACCAGGGTGCAGCGCTGGAGCTGCTGGGGGTTGCCGATCACCCCGGCCGGCAGGGAGAAGAAGATGTCGCGGGTGAGGCCGTAGGGTTCGCCGGCTTTCTGGGCCAGGGCGAAGCCGACGGTGAGGTCGGCGTGGGCGCCCGCCTGGGTGGAGGAGAGCGAGGCGGAGGCCGATTCGACCGCGTACCTGTCGAATTCTTCGATCGCCAGGGCCGGCGAGGCGGCCAGGGCGAACCAGCTCGCCATCGCCGCCAGGACGAGGGAGATGCGGATGAGGATCGGGCGGCTCATTTGTTCGTTTCCTTTCCCTGCGCCGCCTTGCGGTGCCGGCGGTGGTGGTGATGGCGGTGGTGGCGGCGATGGCGGTGCTTTCTTGCCACGCAGCGGGTCTTGCCGTGGTGCCTTGCCTTGTGCTTGCCCTTGGGGCAGTGGCGGTTGGTGACGTTGCCGCTCCTGCCCAACACGGGACTCGAGGGCGAGAGCAGCGAGGGAGCCGGGGTCAGCTCACCGCGGCACGCTTCCCCCTGGCACGCTTCTGGTTCCGCGGCTTCGGGGAAGCCGCCGCCCACCCGGGCGTCGTAGATCGAGGCCGTCGTGCTGGGGTCACCGGCGAGCAGCCGATCGCCGCTGAGGAAGAAGACGTCGTCGCCGCTCGCGCTGACCGCGAAGAGGTGCTCGTCGCGGTCGCTGTGGGGCCCCGAGATCAGGTAGAGGCAGCCGCCCGCCTTGATGCAGCTGCCGAGCCCGGGGGCCTCCCACTCATAGACGTCCTGGCGCTGGTCGGTGTCGGCGGCGACCAGCGGTTCGTAGCTCTGGAAGAAGGCACGGGTGCCTGCCGGGTCCAGGTTCAGCATCCGGTCGGCGACCCCGAGGACTTCGGCGGGGCCGGGGGCATCGGGCAGGGTCTGCAGGCTCGCCCCGCCCGTGGCCGCCACCCCGGTCGGGTTGCACGACAGGCAGGTGAGCGTCGCGCCGTCGTAGCGGTAGACCTCCTTGTGGCCGGCCGGGTCATAGGAGGTCAGCGGCGCCCGGGACTCGAACAGCAGCACCCCGCCGCCGGGGGTGGTGCGGGAGGTCTCGGTCGCCGGCTGCCCCGATTGGAGGGACGGCAGCCACCTGCCCAGGCCGGCGATCCCGCCCGCGGTCCCGAAGGGTTCTTCCACGTCTTCTTCCTCCACCGTGCCGAGGAAGCCGATCTGCCCCTCGCGGGAGACGTAGAGGTTGTCCCCGCCGGCCTCGGCGTGGGCGCCGTTGGGGTTCGCCCCGCCGGTGAGCACGTCGGGCGAGAGGAAGTAGGCGATGCGCCCGTCGGGGGAGACGTTGACCGGAGTCGTGTCGCCGCCGCTCGAGAAGCGGATCGCCGATCCGGTGGCGGTGTCGTAGGCGAAGAGGTCGCCGCCCTGGAGGTAGAAGAGCCGCCCGCCGCCTTCGGCGATGCCCGCGTAGGTGAGGCCTTCGCCGACCGCGTAGGTCCGCGCGTCGTCCTGGCGCAGGTAGAGCATGCCCGAGCCTTTGATCCGGAAGGCGACGCCGGTGCCGTCGAGCGAGACGCCCACATATTCGGCGTCTTCGCCCGCCGCCGGGGTGACGTCGCCCGGCAGCAGCGAGACCACGTGGGTGACTTCGTCGGCGGTGCGGTCGTAGATCGCCGCCGTGCCCGCCGGCGGCGCGTCGGGCTCGAGCTGTACGGAGAGACCTTCCCCGGTGGTGAAGATCGTGTGGGAGCCGCCCGGGCCGATCAGTCTCGCTTCCGCCCCCCGGTCGACCCCGAGGCTGCCGCGGCCGACCGGCTGCGAATGGCCGTCGGGGTAGCGGATGAAGGTGGTGCCTCCGGCGCCGAGGCTTTCCGACCAGAGCGAGTGTTCCTGGTCCTCTGAGAAGGCGCCCGGCCTCGACGTGGGCACCTCGGCGCCGGTCGGCGAGGCCAGTTCGGTCGACCAGCCGCCGCTCCCCCGCCGCGCCAGGTAGTCGTCGCCGTTGCCCGCCCCCGCCGCTTCGAAGCCGGGGATCGAGCCGCCTTCGACCCGGAAGCTGGCCCTGTTGCCGTCGGGGGAGGCCTGCAGGGTCGGGAAGTAGCGGCCGGTGAACGCCGCGCCCCGCGGCGTCCGCCCGGTGGTGTCGGGCGGGGTGACGAGCTCGTAGGCGCGGCAGTCGGGCAGCGCCGCCGAGGGGCCGGTGCGCAGGGCCCCGTTCGCGCACGGGCCGCCGAGCTGCGGGGGCGCGTAGGTCGTGAAGATCCCTTCGACCTCCTCGCGGCAGGGGGCTCCTCCCGGTATGCATTCGTTTTCGGCCACCGCCCGGAAGCGGTAGGTGGTGCCGGGGGCGAGGCCGGCGACCGGCGCCGAGACCGCCATCCCGGCGATCCCGGACGGGAGCGTCCCCTGACCCGCGAGGGTGGCGCCCTCGAAGCCCGACGGCGCGGCGGTGTATTCGAGGCGGTAGGTGGTCTGGCCGCCGTCGGGGTTGATCGTGGCGTTCAGCACCGCTTCGGTTTCGCTGATCCCGCCGGCGCTCGCCGATTGCACTTCCGGCGGGCCGACCGCGGAGAAGCGGAAGGCGAAGGTGTGGTTCGGGTTGCCTTCGGAGGGGACGAAGAAGCTGCGGTGGTTGGGGCTCGATTCGGCGTTGTCGACCGCCACCTGCGCCGGCGAGGGCACCACCCTGAAGCCCGGGTATTCGTAGGTCTCCAGCAGTTCTTCGTTGGCGCCGAGGCCCATCCCGAATTCGTAGACCTTCGGCGTCGCATCGAGCTCGGAGACGATCAGGTGGCCGCTCGATTCGTCGACCGCGATCGTGTCCTTCCCCCGGCGGGCGAGCAGCTTGCCGTTGGCCGTGGTGTGGCCGTCGATCGAGCCCAGGTGGGCGTGGGAACCTCCCAATTCGAAGACCTGGATCAGGCCTTCCACCGGGTCGTTCTGTTCCTTTACGTCGCTCACATACAGCCGTTGGTGGACGTGATCGACAGCCACAAACCCACTTTGGCTGGTCAGGACTTCATTGCCGATGGTGGAGTCCAGAAGTTCAGGTCCTTCTGCGGCCGAGTTTCCGGCCGCGCTCCATTCGCCCACGCACCCCCGCCGCGGGCTGACGAAGAGGTGTTCGGTGACCGGGTCCACGGCAAGGCCGACAAGTTCGGCGGCCCTGCCAGCGGAGCACGGGGGTGCACCTTCTTCGCTCTTGATGATCACTTCCCCAGGAGCTTCGTAGGAGATTTCTCCTTCTGCGGGGTCGTAGGTTCCGGTCGGCCTGAACAGGATTACCTGCTGCAGGCCACCAGCCTGGAACTGGTTGATATAGAGGTTGCCCTTGCGGTCAACCGCCAACTCCCTGGCCCCCGGGACCTGGAGCTCGGTGATGAACCGGCCTCCCGGGCCGAAGACGTCGACGCGCCCGGCGGTCGCCAGTTCCACGTGGCTGCTCACGTACATGTCACCGAAGGAGTCGATCGCGATGTCCGGGTGTTCGAAAGCGGCACTCGGACCCGTTGAGCCCCCCGGTGGGCCGGGGCACCAGGGGTCGGGGACCTCGTCGTATTTTTCGGTGCCGCAGGCGCCGGTCAGCGACAGCGTGGGGTCGAAGAGGTGCTGTTCGACCGTGGCGGCTTGGGCGGGAAGGGGAAAGAGGAGGGCGCAGAGGCAGAGAGACAGCAGGACTGCTCCGAGGATCCTCGGCCGAAGATCTGCAATGAAGGACTCATTCATGGTGCTCACCCTCTGCCTCCTTGATCTTGCGCTGCCAGGTCGCTCTCATGCCTCGAAGTTCACTTGTGTTCGTTTGATGTGGCAGATGGCTGGTGGTCGGGCCTCCGAGGGCGTCCGACCTTGGACGCCCTCGGAGACGCAGTGGCTATTCGGCGGTGACGGCGAAGGAGCCGCGACTGACGAATCCAGCACCGATGTGAAACAGACTCGCCCCGGTAGCGCTGAACAGTCCGACCTCCGGTGGGACTTCGCCTTCCACTACATAGACACAGAGGAAGCCGGGTTCGGCGCTGGGATCGCTCGCAGTGCCCGGGCAGTTTTCGGTGCTTGCGGTGGGTTCTCCTACTGGTGGCATAGGGATGACTTCGCTGGAAGGAATTTCCGCCAGCGGAATCGGGAACGAAATCGCTCCATACGTAACCGGTGCCGTATTCAAGCCCATCGCGTAGGTACCCGTCTCGGTTTTCCCGGAGGGCAGCACACCTCCGGCGGTCCAGGGCGAGCCCGTCGCTCCCGTGGGCCCTTGCGGTCCCTGGACACCCTGCGGGCCCTGGGGTCCGGCGGGGCCCTGCGGGCCGGTGGCGCCCCTGGCGCCGGTGTCGCCCTTCGCCCCATTGGCCCCATTGGCCCCGTTGGTGCCGTTCTTGCCGTTCTTGCCCGCGTACTTCTTCGCTTCCTTCTTGGCGATCTTCGCCACTTCGCGTGACTCCTTCTTGGTGAGGCCGCCCTTGGCGGCGAAGGCGCCGCCGGCCATGGCGAAGACCAGGGCCAGGCAGGCGACGATCAGGCCCGCCTTGCCGAAAGGCTCTCGGATGGCGCGGATCGGTTGACGTAGGCGTTTCACTTGACTCTCTCCTCCTGGCCGGCCTCCCGGGCCGGCGCGTTGTGGTGGCTGTGGGGGCCGGACCGGGCCGGCAGGCAGCGGCGCGCGATC
>DASZZB010000171.1:0-5478 GCA_035545115.1 Solirubrobacterales bacterium
GAGGGCGACGACTACATCGTCCTCACCGACATCGCCGGCGTCGAGGACCACCTCGGCGACATGGACTTCAAGGTCGCCGGCACCGCCGACGGGATCACCGCCCTGCAGATGGACATCAAGATCACCGGCGTCACCTTCGACATCCTGCGCGATGCGCTGGACCAGGCCCACAAGGGCCGCCAGTTCATCCTCGGCAAGATGGCGGAGGCGATCGACGGCTCGCGCGAGAAGCTCTCGCCGCACGCCCCGGCGATCGAGTCGATCAAGATCGACCCGGAGAAGATCGGGGCCGTGATCGGCAAAGGCGGCGAAACGATCCGCGCCCTCTGCGAGGAGTTCGAGGCCGAGATCGACGTCGAGGACGACGGCACGGTGCGGATCTACGCGCCGACCGGCGAACTGGTCGACGCCTGCGTCGCCCGCATCAACTCGATGACCAAGGAGGCCGAGATCGGCGATCGCTACGACGCCGCCAAGGTCGTCAAGACGACCACCTTCGGCGCCTTCGTCGAGCTGGTCAAGGGCACCGACGGCCTGCTCCACATCTCCAACGTGAAGCCGGGGGAGAGGGTGGACTCGGTCGACGACGTGCTCTCCAGCGGCGACCTGATCGACGTCACCGTGGTCGAGGTCGACAAGGAGCGCGGGCGGATCGGCCTGCGCCTCTCCGCCGATCCCTCGGTGGCGGGCAAATCGCCCGAGGAGCTGGCCTCGATCGGCTCCGGCGACGGCGGTCGGCGCAACGGCGGTGACCGCGATCGCGGCGGCCGCGGACGTGATCGCGACCGCGGCCGGGGCCGCGAACGCGAGCGCCGTAGTTGAGCGGCCCCCGCGTCACCACCCTGGGGTCGGGCGTCCGGGTAGTCACCGAGGAGGTCCCCTCGGTGCGCTCGGTCGCGCTCGGCCTCTGGGTCCGCACCGGATCGCGCAACGAGACCCCGGCCCAGGCCGGGGTCTCGCATTTCCTCGAGCACCTGCTGTTCAAGGGGACCGAGCGCTACTCGGCGATCGAGATCTCCGAGCTGTTCGACAGCCTCGGCGCCTCGGTCAACGCGGCGACCGGCAAGGAGACCACCCACCTGCACGCCCGCTTCCTCGACGAGCACACCGAGGAGGTCTTCGACCTGCTCGCCGAGATGATGCTGGCGCCGACCTACCCGGAAATCGACTCCGAGCGCCAGGTCGTGATCGAGGAGATCGCGATGTACGACGACGAGCCCCAGGACCGCGTCCACGACGTGCTCGCCGAGGCCGTCTTCGGCTCGCACCCGCTCGGCCGCCGGGTGCTCGGCGAGGCCGAGGTGATCGCCAACATCCCGATCCCCGACATCGAGAGCTACCACCACGCCCGCTACACGGCCGCGGAGATCGTCGTCGGCGCCGCCGGGCACCTCGATCACGAGGCGATCGTCGCGCTGGCCGAGAAGCTGGTCCACCCGCCCGCCGAAGGCGCCGGAGTCGCCCCGGCGACGGCGCTGACCGAGCCGCCGCGCCTCTGCTTCCTCAGCAAGGAGACCGAGCAGTACCACATCTGCTTCGGCGCGCCCGGCATCGATCGCGAGGACGAGCGGCGCTTCCCGCTGGCGGTCCTCGACGCGATCTTCGGCGGCTCGACCTCCTCGCGGCTCTTCCGCGAGGTGCGCGAGAAGCGCGGCCTCGCCTACTCGGTCGGCTCCTACAACGAGCAGTTCACCGACACCGGCCTGGTCGCCACCTACGTCGGCACCCGCGAGGACAACGTCGAGGAGGCCTGCGCGATCATCGGCGCCGAGCTCGCCCGCCTGCGCTCCGAGCCGGTCTCCGCCGAGGAGCTGCACCGGGCCAAGGAGAGCGTCAAGGGAAGGCTCGTCCTCTCCTCCGAGTCGACCGCGGCGCGGATGACGCGGATCTCCCGCGCGGTGCTGTTCGGGCTGCCGATCGAAAGCCTCGACGAGATGCTGGCCAAGATCGACGCGGTCGAGGTCGACGAGCTGACCGGCCTGGCGGCCGAGCTCTACGCCGCCGACCGACTCTCCGCCGCCTGCGTCGGCACCGACGAAGACCGCTTCCGGGCCGCCTTGGCGCCGGTCTCGGAGGCCCTGGTAGCGGCATGACCAGGGTTGCCGTCTCCGGCGCCGCCGGGCGGATGGGGCAGACGGTCTGCGAGGCGGTCGAGGCCGCCGCGGACCTCGAGCTGAGCGGCCGCGCCGACCCGAGCCTCGGCACCGCGCTCGCCGACGTGCTCGAGGCGGCCGACGTGGTGGTCGACTTCAGCGTCCCCGACACGGCGCTCGGCAACGTCCGGGAGTGCCTCGCGGCGGGGGTGCACGTCGTGGTCGGGACTACCGGCTTCGACCTCGACGCGGCCCGCGCCGCGGCCGAGGCCTCGGAGGCCAACTGCTTCGTCGCACCGAACTTCGCGATCGGCGCGGTGCTGATGATGGTCGTCGCCCAGACGATCGCCCCGCACATGCCGGAGACCGAGATCGTCGAGCTGCATCACGACCGCAAGCTCGACGCGCCCTCGGGGACCGCGGCGCGCACGGCGGAGCTGATCGCCGCGGCGGGCGGCCACGTCCACGAGCCGATCCACTCGGTGCGGCTGCCCGGCCTGGTCGCCCATCAGGAAGTGATCTTCGGCGGCCCCGGGCAGACGCTCTCGATTCGCCACGACTCGATCGACCGCCACTCGTTCATGCCCGGCGTGCTGCTGGCGGTGCGCAAGGTGGCGACCCTGCCCGACCACTTCACGGTCGGCCTGGAGAAGCTCCTCTGAGTGGGCCCCGTCCGCGGCGGAGAGGTACCCTGATGGCGATGAAGGAGCTACGTGGAGTCCTGACGGCGATCGCGACGCCTTTCGACGCGTCCGGCGCGGTCGACCACGACGGCGCCCGACGGCTCGCCGCGCATCTGCTCGAACACGGCTCGCACGGGTTGGTGGTCGGCGGCAGCACGGGCGAGTGCCCGACCCTGACCGACGGCGAGACGATCGAGCTCCTCGCCGCGATCCGCAAGGAGGTCGGCGACGGGGTGATGCTGGTCTGCGGGACCGGCACCAACGACACCCGCCACTCCTGCGAACTGACCAAGATGGTCGCCGACGCGGGCGCCGACGCCTCGCTGGTGGTCACCCCCTACTACAACAAGCCCAACCGGGCCGGCATCCGCGCCCACTTCGAAACGGTGGCCGCGGCGGTCCCCGACCTGCCGATGGTGATGTACAACATCCCCTCGCGGGTGATCGTCAACGCCGACCCGCAGCTGCTCGGCGAGCTCGGTCAGGTCGAGAACATCGTCGCCGTCAAGCAGGCCAACGACGACGAGCTGGAACCGATCGAGGGCCTTGCGATCCTCGCCGGCAACGACAACACCTACCTGCGGGTGCTCGAGCTCGGCGGCGCGGGCGTGATCTCGGTCGCCTCCCACGTGGCGGGCGACCAGATGCGGGCGATGTGGGACGCCGCGCAGGAAGACGACTTGGAGCGGGCGCGGGAGATCGACGCCGAACTGACCCCGGTCTACGAGGGTCTCTCGGTGACGACCAACCCGATCCCGCTGAAGGCCGCGCTCGAGATGCTCGGCCTCGCCCCCGACCGGCTGCGACTGCCGCTGGTCTCCGCCGACCCCGAACAGCGGGCGACGGTACGGACGGCGCTGGAGGGCATCGGGCTCTCCGTCGCCGCCGGTTAGACAAATTTCGAGAGAAAGAGTTACGAAAGTGCCCAGTAAGACACTGCGAGTGCTGCCGCTCGGCGGCCTCGGCGAGATCGGCAAGAACATGACGGTGGTCGAATACGACGGCCGCATCGTGATCGTCGACACCGGCTTGATGTTCCCGACGGCGGAGATGCACGGCATCGACCTCGTCCTGCCCGACTTCTCCTACCTGCGCGACCGCGCCGCCGACATCGAGGCGATCGTGCTGACCCACGGCCACGAGGACCACGTCGGCGCGCTGCCCTACGTGCTGCGCGAGATCGGCATGCCGCCGGTCATCTACGGCGGCCTGCTGACGATCGGGATGGTCCGCTCCAAGCTCGACGAGCACAAGCTCGGCGACAAGGCGCCGCTGCAGGAGCTGCCGGCGGGGGAGAAGGTGCGGTGCGGGCCGTTCGAGCTGGAGCTGGTCCACCTCGCCCACTCGATCCCCGACATGCGCGCGGTCCTCCTCACCACCGACCTCGGCTCGATGCTGATGACCGGCGACTACAAGTTCGACCAGACCCCGGTCGACGGCCGGCCCGCCGACATCTCCCGCCTGGCCGAGATCGGCCGCGACGGCCTGCTGCTGCTCTGCGGCGACTCGACCAACGCCGACCGCCCCGGCGTCGCGGTGTCGGAGTCGAGCGTCGGCCCGGCGCTGCTGCAACAGTTCTCGCGCTGCGAGGGGCGGATCATCGTCACCTCCTTCGCCTCCAACATCCACCGCGTCCAGCAGGTGATCGATGCCGCGGTCGCGCTCGACCGCAGGGTGGCGCTGGTCGGCCGCTCGATGCGCAAGAACTTCAACATCGCCTCCAATCTCGGCGTCGCCAAGGCGCCCCAGGGGGTCTTCGTGCAGCCGCGCGAGATCGGCGACTTCCCCGACGAGAAGATCGTCGTGGTCTCCACCGGCAGCCAGGGGGAGCCGCTCTCGGCGCTGCGCCGGATGGCCAACAACGATCATCGCGACGTCCAGCTGCACGCGGGCGACACGGTCATCTTCTCGGCCACCCCGGTGCCCGGCAACGAGCGCGCGGTCAACGAGACGATCGACCGCATCTACGAGATCGGGGCGACCGTGATCACCGCCCAGGACGCGCCGATCCACGCCTCCGGCCACGGCTCCCGCGAGGAGCTGAAACTGATGCTGAACCTGACCAGGCCGCGCTACGTGATGCCGGTCCACGGCGACTACAAGCGGATCCGCCTGCACGCCGACCTGGCCGAGTCGGTCGGGGTGGACCGGGAGAACATCTTCCAGGGCCGCAACGGGCTGCCGCTGGAGATCGACGCCGACGGCGCCCGCTTCGGCGAGGACCTCCACGTCGGCACGATGTACGTCGACGGGGTCAACATCGGCGATCCCGACGATGCCGCCCTGCGCGACCGCCGCGAGATCTCCGCCGACGGCATCTTCATCGTCGTCGTCACGGTCTCCTCCGACGACGGCGCGATCGTCGCCGACCCGGAAGTGATCTTCCGCGGCGTCGCCTTCCTCGACGAAGCCGACGCCCTCGTGGAGGACCTCAAGGACATGGTCGAAGACGCGCTCGAAGACGCCGCCGAGGCCGGCACCCGCGAGTCCGACCTGATCCAGGAGGACCTCCACGAAACGATCGGCAAGTTCGTCTGGCAGCGCCTCCGCCGCAGGCCGATGGTGCTGCCGGTGGTGATCCAGGTCTAGATGAGCGCTCCGCCGCGGCAGACGGCGGGCTCGGGGCTGTGCGGTCGTCCTTTGGCCCTGGTACCGGGCCAAAGGACGAGCACGGGCGGAGCGTCGCGGGGGTCCGGGGGGCG